>NZ_JAMKCQ010000002.1 GCF_024169515.1 Erwinia aphidicola
AGCAGGACAGAGGCAGAGAACTGTGGTTGCAAACTTCTGATGCCCTGCGCCATATGCAAATTATGGCCACCACAGGCGGTGGGAAAACGGAAACGCTCTACAGCATGTACCTCAACTCTCTATGCTGGTCGCGCGGCTGCTGTATCTCTGACGGTAAGGCACAGATAGACCTCGCCGTCGCTACCTGGTCGATGGCCAGACGTTTCGGTCAGGAAGACGACTGGCACGTCCTGAACTTCATTACCGGTAGCGATGACAAGTTCAAAAAGATATTACTCGGTGACAAGTCCCGACCACAGTCGAACGGCACCAATCCTTTCGCTTATGGGAGTCCGACATTCATCACTCAGCTGATGGAATCATTACAGCCAGCTGGCAACGGAAGCGATGAAGGGTGGAAAGACAAAGCGCGCGCCATGATGAACGCGCTGATTTACGCCCTGTGCTACAAGCGGGCCAGGGACAACATTCTGCTGACACAGGACGTCATTCAGTCCTATCTCCCGTTAGTTAAGTTTGTGGGGCTCTACCGTGAAGCGCTGGATCAAGGCTGGCACGTGGAAGGCTACAAGCCGATGGAAAACTATCTGGCCAACCTCGCCGGCTTTGATATGAACCTGATTAACCGTCCGGGAGAATGGTCCCAGGGCGCACTGGACCAGCACGGGTACCTCATTCAGCAGTTCACCCGCATGCTCAGCATGTTCAACGATACCTATGGCCATGTCTTTCCCAAAAACGGCGGGGACATCGATATGCAGGACATCCTGCACAACGATCGCACGCTGGTTGTCCTCATACCGGCGCTTGAGCTTTCCGATAACGAGGCGGCCACACTGGGCAAGCTCTATATCTCAGACATCAGGATGAACATCGCCAAAGACCTGGGTAACAAGATTGATGGCTCACCGGAACACACGCTAACCGTGAAGAAGTTCGCCAGCAAGTTTCCTTTCATGCTGCTTTGTGACGAAGTGGGTTACTACTTCGCACCTGGTCTGGAGAAACTGGCCGCCCAGATGCGAAGCCTGCGTTACATGCTGGTTATCCTTGGCCAGGACCTGCAGGCCATGCTGAAACATGGGAAAGAAGTGCATTCTGTGAACGCCAACCTCGGTACCAAGCAGTTCATGAAAACGGAGGATACGGAAGACACCCTGAAGATGATCCGCGCGGTCGGTGGTACGGGTCAGTATGCTGAGCAGCGCACCATGGAACGGACCAGTATGGGGAGCTATCAGGATGTTGACCGCGTGGAGTTCCGCGATAAAGACAACATCCAGTTGGATGAGCTCAAGTCACTGAAAGAGGGTGAGGGAATCATCGTCTTTGAAGACCAGCAGGTCCGCAGCAACTCCATCTATATCCCGGATAGTGAGAAAATTTCGAAACTGGACGTTAAGATCAACCGTTACGTCCCCATCCGTCGCCCGGATTTCAATGACCTTTGTCGTGAAGTACCGGCAGCCGAACGCCGGCGTCCGGTATCCCAGGAGCGGGTCAGCCAGATTCTGGACATCTGCCACTCGACCAGTCCGGAAGAGTATCACGGCCACCTTCAAGCCCGTATCGAGGACCAGACACTTCTGGCCATCACAAAACTGGCCAGCGATCTGGATAGCCGTACCGATGTGGACTACAGCGACGATGAACGCGGTATTCTGCTGTTTGAAGCAGCTGTTAACGCCCTTGAGAAGAACAAGGGCAAATACCGTTGGCTGAAGGACCGCGAAAATATACGCATATCGAAGAAGCGTATTGAAGAGGCACACCAGAACAATGCCGGATACAGCACGCCACCGGCACAACCATCACCAACGGAAAATTTCTTCCAGCCGGCGGCCCCTTCATACCCCGAACAAACCCACTATACAGAGAACAGCACCTATGATGACTGGCACCAGAACTTCGCGCCTGACGCTTTTACTGACGACTTTGCTTCTTCCTCTGTCATCGATCGCATCTGAGGTAAGAATCACTACCGGATTTTCTCCCGGAGGAAGCGCCATCGAAAACATACTGACTGCAATTAATAGCGCCCGACAAAGCATCGACGTTGCTGCATACAGCTTTACCAGCAAGCCTGTGGCCATCGCGCTGGATAACGCCAGCCAGCGTGGTATCAGAGTCCGGGTGGTCGCGGATGCAAAAGACAACGGCGGCCACTATTCAGCTGTCACCTGGTTAAAGCATAAGGGTATCCCGGTTCGTCTGAACGACCGCTACGCTATCCAGCACAACAAATTCATGGTGATTGACGGAGTGACTACTCAGACGGGCTCGTTTAATTACACGTCCAGCGCATTTAAACGCAATGCCGAAAACACGGTAGTCATCTGGAGTGAGCCTTCGACTGCTCAGGCCTATCAGGGGGAATTTAATCGTCTCTGGAGTGAAGGGACTGATTAACGCCAGGCAATCTGGCTGATCACGTCGCGCAGCTGCACCTGGATGATTTTAGGCTACAACCACCCACTTCCTCAGCTGAGGTTCTAATGGATTTCCATGACCCGTTTCTGGTGTTAAACCTTAACGTCCTTCTTGCTCTCACAATTTTGATAGCAGCCGTTTCGGTTTATTTTATTTATCACGAACGTAAAGAGAGAGAAAAGCGACGGCCAGGGCCACAGAATCATTTAAAAAAATAAGCTAATGCGCCGATCACAAAACCGCCTTCGTGGCGGTTTTTTTGCTTCTGGGACCAGATAACTTCAGGACTTGAGTTTGCCGCTTCAGGCATCACGACATGTAAGGCCATCCAGCACAGAAAGATCGAAGATGATGATTGAGGGTCCGTGAAGATAAGAATCGGTCCATGCACCTTCCCAGTCATAAACGCCGTGAAGCCCGCAGGTTTTGAACAGCTCGATGCTCTCTTCCGAATTAACACCTCTGTTGCCAGTGTAGAGCATTCTACCTTTGAAATTCTGGTAATGAGGCTGCGCTAACCCATACCATTCCCTTCCTTGCGAAAGTGACGTGCTGATCCCGACCGGGAGATGGCGATGCAAAAGTTCCGCAACTCGCGGCTGTTCACTGAGAGGTTTGCTGAAATCCGCGAGCAGCGCCCTCTCCGATAACTTACATTGGTAGACAAGCGGGGAGCCCCCGTTACGACATTTGTAACGGGCATGATTACGAGCTCCGGCAAAGTTATTGGTAAACCAGATAGCATCGATTGTGCCTGCTTCCCCTGTGCCCTTGAAGGAGGTATCAAACTCGGTGAAGCGTGCGCGCGATCCGTGAAATAATTCCATTTAATCCTCCAGTTTCAGGGTTGCCTGTCGGGTTTAGGCGAGCTCTGAGGCTGCATAGTATTTTTACCGATCGTTGTGTCCGGCTCCTGACGTTTCATGCCAGTGTAACCCGCCTGCTGGCGCTGCAAAGGATGAGTCAGAGGTACGGTATTACCGGACGACGCATTGAAGTGCGGAATGTACTGAATGGTACCCTGCACAAACGCTTTATCTCCCCTGACTTCCACCGTCTCCCCGCTTTTCTCCCCGGTGATGTGCAACGCCATCGCCAGATTTTTACCCTTCTCAGCCGGCACATCGGCAACCTCAATATACAAACCTCGATCGAGCAGCACCGGCTTACCTCCGGATGAATACACAACCGCACCATCACGATTCACTGTCGTATCATAACCACGAATCTGCGACGGACGAATGTCATCAGCAACTGAGTGAAGAATAATATTGTCAGAGATAGCCGCAGTACGGTTCTTCCGCTTCTCGCGATATGCCCAGCCGCGCAGCTGGGAAATTGCCGCTGCATCATTACCGCTAGCCTGCACTTCCACCCAAGCCCGATACGACAATGGACGGGAACCCGGCATCTCTTTGAGCGCCTTCCTCTCATCCCTGATCTGTAAACGCAGGGCGGCCATATCCTTCATCTTCTCCACTTCAAGCGCGCGGAACATCAGTTTACGCAAGAGAGGATCGCGCTCAGTCATGCGAACATTATTCTTGCGAATACGATAGCCGGCCACCAGTTCGCGAAAGCGCGTACGGGCAGCATCAGCTGAAATACCCGGCCGAACAAAGCTGGTTTTGTATGCCTTGTAGCGTGCAATAAGATCCTGGCGAGCCTCCGCACGGGCATTACGACGTTCCGTTCTGGCACCTTTGTCACGACGGTGAAGACGATTATCGTACTGGGATTCAATATCCACGGCACTCAGCAGTACATCTTTACCATCCTTGTTAACTTCACGAACAATGGATGCTGGATTAAATTTCCCGATCAACTCCTGCTGACAGCTCAGCGTTAGTTCCGGATGTAGATCGCTGGCCTTAACTGAACATTGTTCATCATCGGCAACGTCATAAATAGCGAGGCCCTCACCTTTCTGACGTAGCTCAAGCCCGGCAGCGATCAGAATGTCATGCACATCATCCCAGCTGTAATCACTTTGCATAAACAAAGAATTCAGCTTCTCCCTGCAATTATCTACGGCATAAGAGAACAGACTTTCCTTGTCGCCAAAGTGCTCCATCTGTCGTGCAGCAGAAGGTGCTGATTTGTAAAACTTGCGGTTCCGGGAAATCGCACCGTCGCCATTAACCATGTAAGGTCCATTGTCATGCTTCCAGCCATTTTTCAGCTCCAGCTCACGACAGCAACGGTCAAGGGTAAAGTAATCATTGTAGGGGGCGGCGACTTTGTAACTGGCCGGATTGACACGATTTACGGTCAGGTGGCAGTGCACATTATCAGTGTCATCATGTATGGCGAAAACATACTGATGATCTTCCATTCCCAGACGCTTAAGACAATACCTTGCTGACTCAAAAATCTGGTCAGGCGTCGGCCGTTCTGAGGTCGGCCAGGACAGGATGGCATGGTAGACAGGGTCATTGCAGCGCGTGTTTTGCATGGCAACCATGTCCATTTCCGTAGACGAAGTCTCCAGTGAAAAACAGTTAGTTTCGCAGATGACTTTATCGCAACGCACCTGCTGGCGTCCGTCCAGGAACGTTGCGATAATATCCTGCGAATCAGGCAGCGCATTACGTGTCGCGTACCCAACGAGGTCATTGAAAATTTTATCTTCCGCCCGGGACTTACGAACAAACGGTTTCTCTGGCGACAGCGTTTCGCTCATCTCCACATCATCACGCAGGATGGTGTAAGAGATAAGTTGTACGAAACTGGATTTACCGTCACGCCTTCTTTCAGCGACTACCGCAAGCATCTTAGTCCTCAGTATTGTTCAGGCTGTCAGCTCTGAACTTCATCAAAGCAACCTTTGTCGCAATCAGAGCGTCAGAAAAATCTTTGCTTCTTTCCGTCGTCATAACACCGTCTTTCTTCATCTCACTGTAGAGATGCTTCAACAATCCCCCCAGCTTCAGTATCTCATTCATCTGCCGTGTGTCGCCTTTAGCCACAATACGGCGACCAAGAGCTGAACGCCGAAGAAACTCACCGGTAGACAGACCGGCTGATTTGGCACTGGCCTGTATCTGTTGTTTCTCTTCAGGGAAGCATCGCACGCTGCCCAGCAAAGCTGTTCTCTGGCGTTTTTCACTCTTGCTCATCTTCAATCCTGCTTAACCGCGGAGGCGGGCACTGCAAGTAGGGTGTCGGGACGGAGTCCTGACCAGGTCGTTTTGTGGGGCCGTCTGCGTGCAGGCGGTGCTACAAAACATACCCTGTCCCACGTTTTACAACCATTTTCGTTATCTTCCCGGAATTATATGCGAAACCTGCCCCGCCGTCACGGGGAGACGCCGGAAAAACGGGGTTCTGGCAGGAATGAATGCACGACGGTATAATTGAGGCCAATTACACGCAGCAGTCTGAAAGGAAAAAGTACAAT
This sequence comes from Erwinia aphidicola, assembly GCF_024169515.1. Taxonomy (NCBI): domain Bacteria; kingdom Pseudomonadati; phylum Pseudomonadota; class Gammaproteobacteria; order Enterobacterales; family Erwiniaceae; genus Erwinia; species Erwinia aphidicola. The sequence continues at coordinate 5,831 of NZ_JAMKCQ010000002.1, forward strand.
GTCGGATAAAAAATGGTACAGCGTTGAAGATGTGGAGCTGGCGAAAACGTCGCTGGATGAGTTACCGGATTTGTCAAAAACGCGTCTAACTAAATCGGACGTGCTGGAGCAGCTGAAGGATAAAATTATTGAGCTGGCGGATAACAAAGGATATAGCGTGGAGGATATTCGCAGCGGGCTGGACAGTGCCGGAATCCAGACCAGCGTAAAAGCCATTCGTGAGATTCTTAACGCCCGTAAAAAATCCTCCCTGCGCGCAGCGTCTCTCCGTAAAAAGTCTCCGAATTTATCGGAAAATTCAACTGCGGTTGAATCGTAAAAAACCCAGGCAGGCGTTGGTGTGTTTACATTCCGCATCAGATTTAGTGCCTGATGCGGATGAGCGGGGCGCAGAATGTGGCGGAGCCGGTACTCCGCCTGGTTCACGTCAGGATTTGATGGCCTTCATTTTTTCGGCCATTTCCCACAGCGCACGGTTCAGCCTCACGTCGCCATCAATGCCCGTCACGGGGCGGGTGCGCTGATAACGGCCCTTCTCCGATTTGGACCATAATCCGCCCTTGACCATGTTTTCCTGTACGCGCTGATAGGTCGTCCACAGGTCCGATGGTTTATCTTCTTCGCGGCGTACGCGCAGCACGTCATCGGCCTCAAGCGGGATATGCTTTCCCAGCCCTTTTTCGTCGTACTTCCAGCCGAGTGCGGCCTCGGCAAAAATCCGCTGCTCTTCCTGGTTCAGCGTGATGCTTTTCATCTCCTCGCTCGATTCGGTGATGCCCTTAAAAATATCCAGCACCTCATAGGCACCTTCAATCACGCGACCAACCACGTCGCCTTTGTGGGGCACGCGAATTTCACCGAACGTCTGACCGCATACCATCCCGTTCATGCAGACGAACCTGAACATGCCCGGGATCATCTGGTAGCTGCTGCTCCCGTCATGGCTGTTCAGAAGAATAATTTCCGGCACCTCCTTACCCACAATCTGACCTTCACGGCGCAGGCGCAGCATGTGCTTGGTGTGCTCACGCTTGTCTTCCCTGCGTACACGGGTCTGACAGGCGAAGAACGGCTGAAAACCTTCCCTGCGCAGGTTATCGAGCAGCGTGATGGTCGGAATGTAGGTATAGCGTTCGCTGCGCGACTCGTGCTTTTCCTCAGAAAAAACGCTCGGGACATAGTGCATCAGCTCGTCGTTGGTCAGGGCGCGTTCTTTGCGGATAACGTTAGCGGAACGAAATACGGATGATAAGCGGGTCATGTGTAGTCTCCTGAGTGATGTTTAAAATGACTGTCTTCCGGCGTTTTCCTTTTGAAGGTGAATGACCTTCGCGGGATGCCGTTGCCGTGAAATAAAGACCGGCCCGGGCCATCGGTGGGGAGCGCCGTGGGGGCTGCCGCAGGCCGCAGCGCAAGCGAAAGACCGCAGGGAGAGAGTGCGAACGGGCGAGGACAGCAGGCGAAGCCTTTACCCTGGGGGGGGCGTCACGGACCGTGCCAGCGTCTTTCACGGCAGAGGCACGCCGTGACGGTTCCCGGGAACAAAAGGGAAACGCCGGAAGGAGAGGCGGGCGAACGCCCGTTTCCTCAGTGGGGGCGGCGCGGGCGTCAGCCAGCAGCAAGCCCGGGCGGTGGTAAGGTCATCCGGGCAGTGGTGATCGGGCAACAGTATGCCCGGCATCGCGGGGCAGCGCGTAAGGCGGCAATACTGTCTTGTCGCAGTTGTTCACATAAATCAGGGTCACTCCTTACGGCGCATTCAGGGTGATGATTTTTCAAGATGGTTTCCGAAAGGGTCAGGGAGGGTTCTGGCGTCGTCCGGCTCAATGCCGGGCGGTGCCAGCCGCGATGCAGTGCCGCCCCTCCCGGGACGGCGGTCGGGTTACTGCGCGGAAAGCTCGCGGCGCACCGTCGTCATGAACTGCTGCCAGTGCTCAAAGCGCAGCGCGGGCATGCGGGCGCGGCGGCCCGCCCGCCAGTCGTTTACAAACGCCTTCGCCTGTGACACTATCTGCTCATCAAAAATCATGATGTTACCTCCGTAATGTGCGTGATTTGGGCTGGCGTCTGATCCACGCCGACCCGTGAAGAAGCAGGGTGAATACCCTGCTTTTTTTCGCCCCTATGCGGCGCTCTGCTTTGCTCCGATGCTCCCCCTTATTTTTCCGATGATTTCGTCGTGCGTCAGCGTGACCCGGTCACACAGCTCAAAGTAACGGCCCCCGTATACCGCAAAAATGGCGGTCACGTTGACGCAGGTCATTTCCATCAGCCTGAATGACTGGGAAGACGCGCCGATGTGCCAGTCCAGCGGCGGAAGCAGCTCCAGCATGTCGTTGAAACGCTCGGCGCTGATTTCAACGGGCGCTAAAATGTACGTGTCGCAGTGGCGCTGGTATGCCTCTTCAAAAGTCACCATTTCGAAGTTTCCGCCGTCTGCGTTCAGCTGCTCAAGCGTCCAGGCCGTTGCCTCAGGCGAAGCACGGTAAACGCCGTCAACCAGAAAGGCATCACGCCAGTCAGTACGGGCCGCATTTTTATTCCAGAAAACCATCTTGCTCATCAGAAAATCCTCCCGGTTTTGCCTTTCGGCTTCTTTCCGGCGTCTCCCTTTCCTGCCCTCTGGCCGGTTGCGGAACGCCCCTCATTGCGCAGACGCCCGGACAGCGGAACGACCGGGTGCAGGGGTGGAGGGCGGATTTATTTGGAGCCCGCGAGAAAAAAAACCGACCGGAAAGCAGCTCTGCTGCGGCCCTTGCAGTGGGGAAGAGAACGCTGTCAGTCTGCATAAGCAATGAGAGGCTTTCGCAGGTGCAGCGGGTTGAGGGAGAACCGGAAGAAGCCGGTTTACCGGCTTTCCTCAGCGGCCGCCGAAGCGGCCAGTGAAAGCGCGCTGCCGGAACGGCAGCTGCATGCGCCGGGTTCAGGTATCGCTTGCTATCCTCCGGAGCGGAGACCGGCAGGGCTCCGCGCAGCGCGGCGATCGCAGAGCGCCACGCGAAGTGCAGGCGACGGCCCGGCGGCACGACGGGGAGCCGAAGGGACCAAATCCATGTCTGTAAAAGTGCATAATCTGCACTTAATTGTTTTTTAATCATGCATTATCTTGCTAATATAAGTGCAGAATTTGCACTTTTTAAGGAAAAAATAATGACCGGATATGACCTCCGACTGTGGCGAAAAGGCCTGGGCTGGAGCCGCGACCGCGCGGCGGAGGAGCTGGGCGTCTGCCTGCGGGCCTACAAGGATTACGAAAACGCGGACCGGGTGAAGCGGGCGATTGAGCTTGCCACCGTCGCGCTGGCGCTGGGCGACCTGCTGCCGGTGTTTGAAAAAAAAACGACCAGCAAGCGGACCATACTGGATCTGCTGCAGGCGATGACGGCGGATGTTAGGTAAGTTCTACTTTTCTGCACGGCGGTCAATTAGCGGAACTCTGGCTGGCTCCCTGTAATTCCAGTTTCGGACATTCAGAGAAGATATCCCTGCTTGCGCATGCTATTTAATGTCCCCGCCTCGGCAAAAACCATGCCGGTGCTTAACAGTTCAAATCCGTGACGCCTATAGAAACCTGTCTTGTCGACGACGGAATAAATGAAGGTTTTACCAAACGGCGCTAAGTCGGTGCAAATGACCTTCATCAGCTGATCCCCATACCCCTTTCCCTGTCGTTCAGGCGTCACAACAACATCCGAAAGATAGCTGCTCCAGGTCAAATCGCTTATTGCTCTGGCGGCACCAACTAATTTTTCATTTTCATATCCAAACCAACAGAATGTGCTGTTACGGAACGCCTGCTCCAACATTTTCTCATCCCGTTGATTCAGTCCAGCTGAAGAAAACATTGCAGCTAATTCCTGCCAGTTAATCTCATTAAGGAGATCTTTACCCTTTATTTGAATCATATCTTTCCTCCACCATATCTGACACGGTCCGCTGGAAGACTACAACTCCCGGTAAATATATTAAAGGCGAAAAGGCACTGGACCTGCAGACGACGGACTGAATTCCCCGCGTTCGACGCGCGGGGAGTTCAGCAGGCCGATGATTCAGCCGTCGTCTACGGCCTCATCCCCGTAGTGCATGGCCGCCACGCGGATGATAGCCGCGAAATCGGTCTCCAGGCTGTCGCACAGGTGCATCAGGTCCGTGACCAGATCCACCATCATGGTATCGGCTGACTCGCCGCTGTGTTCAAGCCCGGCCTGCCTGGCAAACACGCCCAGCACTTCCGCCGCCAGTGCGGCGCGATCGTTGTTGTCGGCGTCAGCGCCCGCCTCATAGCTGCCTGCCTTTGCCACCACCGCCAGCGACTCCATGCCCGTTTTTTTCTGCGTCATTTCGTCCGCTCCCCGTTACCGCCGCCCGCGCATTCCCCGGCCATTTTCAGCGCGGCCACAACGCACGGCAGCAGCATGTCCGAACTCGTCCCCTCTTCGGGGCTGTCAAATACCAGATCGCTCTCCATCCGGATATTGTCCTCCAGCCAGAGGGCCAGAATCTCCAGCCCCTGCTCCATCGTCAGCGATTTTTCTGTCATCTCAGCGTCTCCGGCTAAGGGTCCGGGCCATTCGCCCGGACGGGTCAGCATTCAGTCAATGGCCCGGCAAATCAGCGCGGCTTCCGCGTGCTGGCTGGCAAAGTCGCGCAGGCTGTCATATTTCTGCTGTAAATACGTCAGCCCCGGATGAGACTGACTGCGGTGGTATATTTCCCAGATACCCCCGTTAAGGGCGTACAGCGTGGCGGTGATCCCCACGGCCTCTGCGGTCATCAGCCCTTCAAAGCCGTTCGCCACGGTCACGCTCAGCGAGCCGTCCAGTACCGGAGCCAGAAATCCGGTGTTGTTATCCGTGTGGTAACACGCCCACTTCGCGCCGATATAGCCCTGACAGTGCGTATTCACCCAGCGGTACACGCAGAATTCTCCGCTTATGGGGCCAAACAGCCAGGGAAAGAACTGCTTATGCTTACTCTTATGTACCGCTTTGTGCGCAATCAGCTGGCCTGCTTCGGGTGGGGTCGTGCTGTTCATCATTGCCTCCTGTGACGTCTTTCTGGCGTTCCCTTTTCGGGTCCGCCGCTGCGGGGAGCCCTGCTCCGTGACACGGCTACCGGTCCGGGGTATCAGGCGGCATGTCGGGAGCGGCACCGCAGGCCGCAGCGCAAGCGAACGACCGCAGGAAGTGAGTGCGAACGGGAGAGGATGACGGGCGTAAGCCGGACTCTCGACAGGACGTCGCCCCGGGCCAGGGTACGTCACGGAGAAAGGGATCCCGTGCGAACACGGAAGTAAGGGAGCGGCAGAAACCGCCCTGCCATCCTCAGCGCCCGCCGCAGGCGGGCAGTGAAAGCCGCGCAGCCGGTACGCCAGTTGCAGGTGTTAACTGCGATGAAAGAATGACCAGAAAGTAGCTTGCCCTGCTGAGCGGCAATTCTGGTAATGCCGTTTTTAACCAAGATATGCTAAAAATACTCACTATGGATTAGGGGATGTAGTTACACGGAAAGGAGTTAAGGATGAGCAAACGCACTGACATTCTGGATGGTCGGCAAAGTCACCTGAGATATGGCCTGATTTATACTGAGGTGCTGGGCTGGATAGACCTTGGCCACGCACAGGGCACTGATATACGGAAACTACTCACTGCAATTAACGCAGGGGAATCAGGAAGGCAGGACCGCTATGACGTTAGCTATTCCCAGTCAATGGTCGATCCCACCCGCACCATTAAGATGGGTAAATTCATTACGTGGCGCATTAAACGTGGCCGTTCATACGCCGAACGTAACAGCATCGCGCTTGGCATGATGATGTCATTAGCCCGTAAGTTTGAAGGGCTACAGGCGTCCGTTCCTCTCAATTTTGCCACCGACAGCGGATTTAGCGGGGAAGATCTCGTATCCGACCTTCTTGGCTTTTACCGCGTCGTATCCATTAGTAATCCCTTTCAGATGCTACGGCCCGTGAGTAAAGAGGAAGCGCTGAAGCGCTGGGATTACTATGGCAGGATTGGCTCATGGAAAAATGACACATTTTCACCACTGCTGTTCCCGGACCCTGAAAAATTCCCACACCTGTCACCACGCCGGGGCGCGTTGCCAAATTTCATGCAAACCATCAGGCCATGGAACGACTTCCGCTCTGGCTTAGTCGGTATCGCTTCAGCGGATGGATCTTACATCGACCACGCAAAAGAAGGATCTTTACCCTATGCGTAAATCGCTCAAGATTGCCAGTATCACCATTGTTATCGGAATCGCAGCACTGGCTTTTGCCAGACCCTGGATTGAGATGGAGTTTGCAGGCAGCGCCCATTACACGCAGCAGGATAGTCGGGAATATAATTTCTACACTCCCGAAGTGTTGAAGAAAATGCCGCGCATTTCTGAGCGGTATGATTTCGATTTTGCCAACGTGACCGGTCCGGCCAGCCATGTCTATGCCGTGAAGTTTTATGACAGCAAAGACACGGACGAAATTAATAAATACTTATCTTCATCTGGCTACCAGAAGCAGGGCGACTGTGACGAAGATACCTTGTGCTGGAAGGGGGCAGATCCGCAGGAAACGATATATGTCGGCAGTCTGAAAGGAGAAAACACGGTTATTGTTCAGGTCGTGTACGACTTCACATAGCGGGCGCAGGACGAACGGTCCAGGTCTTAGTTGCAGTTGAAAAGGGGCATCGGGCGGTTTAATCCTGAGAGCCTTACGCAGCAAAAACAGAAGCAGCATCATTGTTCGATATCAAGATGCCCTGCTGTCATTCAGAGAATACGTTTGACAGCTTCAGTATAAACGTCTGAACGTTCTCTTTTCCCTACGGAAACAACAAATACAACAACCTTTTCATCAATGACCTGGTAAACAAGCCGAAAGCCTGATGACCTGAGTTTTATCTTGTAACAGTCAGGCATTCCGCGGAGCTTGTTCGCTTCAATCCGTGGCGACTCAAGCACTTCAGCAAGCTTCTTTTTAAGTTGTTCACGTACCGTCGAGCCAAGCTTTCGCCATTCCTTTAGTGCCCGCTCGTCAAAATCCAGAAAATACGCCATCAGAGATCAGCTAGCGTCACGCGTACTGGCTTAGGATTGCGAAGACGCTCTTTCACTATCTCCACAAGTTCAGCATCTTCATCACTCAAGAGGGTCTGTTTGAACGGCAAACGTTCATTTTCCGCGATATACTCAAGCATAAGGCGAAGTGCCTCTGAGGGTGTTACCCCCATTTTTTCAAGAGCAGCGTAAGAACGGGCTTTAAGTTCATCGTCGATGCGTAAATTGATGCTACCCATATGGAATACCTCTTGTAAATACAAATGTCATTACAAGTATTGCACCACCGAATGCATATGGCAAGACACGTCGACCTGTTCCCATTATCAGATACAACCGTCAGTTAGACATGTCGCGATCGTATTGTGAACTTAATGCCCCGCTTTTAGCTGACCACAACAGATGACGCCCATCTGCAACACGCGATGATAATTAACGGCCTCCCGCGCCCGCATTGCATCCTGCTGCCGAAGTGTTTTCACCGTATGCAGCTGTCAGCGCTGACCGATCCCCTGACAGGAGCCAGCCCGTCAGCTTCCCATTCCCCCTCCTCACGCTCATTATTTGTCTGTAAAGTCACAGGCGGGGGGTCATCAGGGCGGAAGCTGCACACGCATGATACGCCTGCCCCCTTCATTCCGTTATTCCGGGCGGTATGCCACCAGGCGCACCACCGACACGCCTGCCCCGGCAAATTCACCGTGATGCGGCTCTGACCAGCTGCAGTCCCAGCCCGGCAGCAACCCTCTTCTGTCGCTGCCTGCGGGCAGAATGGCCCCGATACGGCCACCGGCGCGGACCAGTTCAGCGGCGGCGTTGAGGTGCGCAACGGCACGCCCCTCGCTGAATGGCGGATTCATCATCACCACGTCGAAGCGCTCCGCCGTGCGTTCTGCCCACGCCAGAAAATCGGCATTTATCACCCGGTGCCCTTTTGCCTCCAGCACGCGGCAGTGCAGCGGTGAAATCTCTACACAGGTTGTCTGAGCCTTTGGCATCTGGTCTGCAAGACCGCCCATACCCGCGCTTGGCTCAAGGCACGTCTCTCCCGCCCTGATGGCCACATCGTCAGCCAGCTGCGCGGCCAGCCCTTCCGGGGTCGGATAATACTGGTGGGTCTTCACGTCCGGCACCGCGCCACAAAGCTGGATGTCTTCGATGGCGGTTGTCGGATCGTAATCAAACTCATACCAGACCAGCGCGTTAACGTTCATGCGAACCCCGCCGAGACTCATCAGGACGTGCTCAGCCTCTTTACGGGCGGCGGTATCCGCACCGGATACTGATGCAAAGCGGCGGTTATAAGGGTTGGTTGTCACCGGCCCGCGTAGCTCTTCCCAGCGCTCATAGCGGTAAGGCTGATGGCGCAGGGCTTCCAGTTCGGACAGCTGCGTCAGCACGCTGAAGGGCAGCAGTTTCGACGTCAGCTCCACCGTTTTTGATTTTGCCCGTGGCTTCCGGCGATGTTCAGCGGGGATAGCGAAGGGATGAAGGAAGGCCAGAATGTCATTGAGACGCCAGGCCATCTCTGGATGGATCTCAAGATGGACGGTGCCCTTGAGGAAAACCTTCACGCGCAGTGCGCCACCGTCGAGCGTCACCCACTCACCCGCGCGGCGACGGGCAATGTTCAGCGCCTTATCGGTTGTACGCAGCCCCTGTGCGTCGCGGCCCATAAACTTTGCAATCACCTTGCGCAGATCGTCAACGTAGCCGCTGCGCTCATGGTCCAGCGAATTCCACTCGTTGAACACGCGGGCGATGATCATGCGCTTGCCAAATCCTTCCGGGCGGTTAGTGATATGCTCCCCCGACAGGCTGCGAAAAATGCCATCGACGCGCTCGGAGAAGAATTTTTGACGGGAGAAAAGGAGTTCATGCAGCGTGGCCCTGACGGTGGCTTCGTCAAAATCCGGCGCTTTCATCTCACTGATCTGGTCGTTCCACTCGTTCCTTCGTTCGTTGGGCATGTATTCGTAAACGTCAGTCAGCGCCAGCGCGCTGGCCCAGTATTCCGCATTCAGCGAGGCAACCGCCCCTTGCAGCTCGAAAATTTTTTCCACGGGCATTATGTAGCCCCGCTGGCCGTGGTGATTGCCCCTGATAAAGTAGCTGACGGCCTGAGCATTCACCCCTTCACTGACCACGTCAGCAATATTTGTCAGCGTTGAGCGCATCTGCGTATAGCAGCTGACCAGGTTATCGACCAGGTCAGCCGACACGGGCGCAAAAAACACGTCGCCGACAAGTTCCCCCGCCGGATTTACGCTGTCATTGCCGTTAAAAGTGGATGATTCTTGAGTTTTCTGTGCTGCGAGGTTGACGTTGTGCTGTGACATGTTTGTTCTCCCGTTGTGGTGATAAGTGATGATTCTTTGAGATCCAGCGCCGCAGAGAGCAGAACGACCACTCGGGGATAAGGCGGGATGCAGGGGAAACGGCAAGGCCGCAGCCCGAAGGGATCGGGAGCAGCCGTTAAGCGGGAGCGGCCCTTGCATCGCGTCCCCCGCGTGGGAAATTTCTGCGCGGCGGGGGAACTCAGCAGAACATCAGTCATGCCGGGAGTGAACGGGGCACGCCCCCGGGACGGCGTTAACGCCGTCCGGTCCTCAGCGGCCACGTCAGTGGCCAGTGAAAGGCGCCGGCAGCGGCCGGCTGCGGGGGTTGGCCTGGACTTTGCCATCAGACCCTAGCCGCCAGGCACGAAACGCGTCCTTTTGCGGTTCGGCGGAGACTGGCGACCGCGAGCGGACGCCCTGGCGAAGTAGGGCTCGACGACCCGCCCGGAACGGGTGGCGAGCAGAAGGGGGCCAGATTCAGTGGGTAAGCGCCTTTGTCGTTCCACAGCTGCTATCACCGACAGGCAAAAAGCAGCGTGGCGAACGTGCTAAACAGCGTCCTGCAGGAAGGCAGCACGACAACACTGATGGGCAGAAATAATGGGGGAATTCGGGATCGCAGACGGGTTCAGAAGGTTCTGTGGCGCGGCGAAGTGAAAAGCGAAGTGGAAGCAGTGAAAGAAGAGGAATGCGTTAATGAAGCCGCCCGGAGGCGGCGTCACCCGTTACACGTCACTCAGCGGCTGATTGTGACCTGGGAGTGAATCGTGGTCTTAACAGACCACCCGTCACTTCCGGGATGCATCACACTCAGGGCCAGGAGAAGCGCAATCAGTACAGTAGATTGTCGGTTCATCGTCGTTCCCACAAGAACCCGCTCCTGATGGCCGCACCGGCAGAACATCAGGTTACTGACAACAAGGAGTAGTTGTCTGTGAAGCGGGGATTAGCATTGGCCGTTCCAGCATCACCGGTTCCAGGCTGAGAATCCTGGCGGTACGACCGTAAAAATCACAAAATAGAATCGCAGAATAGTAAGGCTGTTTTTTTGCGCCCTAAAAACCATGCAAACAAAATTGTTGAATCTGCATAATGTGCACGTATACTCATTTTCAGGAGTAGTTGTCTGTGAAGCGATCGCAAAATCGCTTTCAGCGCCTGGAATACTTCAGCCTGAGAACCGGAGTTTTCCCAAGAGAGGCATTTCCTGAACAGTGATGCCACTCTTTTACAAGAAACCGCTTAATTGCGGTTTTTTTTGTTTCTGCGCTTTAACCCCTACCACCTGAAATCACTGAAAAAATCAGCCTTCCGTTCTGTACGCCTATCCTAGATATAGTGCTTCTGAGATGCAACCATACAACATATAGGATTTTCAGATTTCGTAGTCCACCCCGCCCGCAGCCCTTATAAACCGGGGCTTTGGTTAGATCGAAAACTTTATCAGACAATGAAAAAGCCCGCAGCTTTTGGCTGGCCAGCATAAGCTATCACCTGACGTGTTGACCTTCCAGACTTACAAGATTACCCGCCCCTGTATTCTTGATACCTTCGTGCTGAAAGAAGCCTGACGGCCTGCTGCCCCGAAAAGTAACGCACAAAAGGTGTCACCCCCCGTTCACAATTTTCCTGTTGATTACCCGCATCTGCCGGGAACGCTTCACGGCTCCTGACGCGAATACATCAGGAAGCAGGTTACTCACGTTCATGATCCCTATAGAATTTACCTCCCCGCAGTCAGGGGAAAACGTCCCGGGGACAGATTACCGGGCAGATCATCAATCAGTGGAGGTTAAGCCTATGGCTTACGAGAATCCGGAACAATTTTCAGGAGATAAAATCGATGACAGGAGTAAAACACGACGACGACGCTAGTCTGGCCATCGGTCAGGAATCCAGCCCGGAGCAGTCCGCTCGGGACACCGTGACGCTTGTAAAAATCAACGCGCTGACAGACACAGTGCTGAGATCATGCAGCAGTCCCCTTCCTGCAGGCAGCAGTATGTATCGACTGCAGGAGGGCGAACATGGCGGTAACAGCGCCTTTTTCAATCGTAACGGCTCGGATACGCGTTACGGACTGTCGGACGGAGAGAACGGGACGATGTACGCGGCCGTTCAGCCCCGCACTGCGATGAAAGAGGTGTTTCAGAAGAGCAAGGGCATGACCGAGTCCGATCTTGAACGCTACGTCATGGGTAGCCTGGTGACAGAGAGAGAGATCAGGCTACTGCAGACGTCACAGCTGGTCATGAAAACGGACGTCACGCTCCATGAGCTGACCACCGCATCCAGACAGGTGACGCAGGCGCTGGCAACGCAGGCGCACGCGGCGGGACTTAACGGCATCGAGTTCGCGTCCAACGTGACCACAGAAACGTGTTACGCGCTCTGGCATGATGCCCCCGGCGGCAGCGGCATGGCCAGGACGCAGGCTCAGGTCCGTCTCAGCGAGTTTGAGCATCAGGGCAGAGACGCGGCGGAAATTATGACGTACGAACTGGGCATTCCGGTAGAAGAGTAAAACGTACTAAAGGGGGGCACCGCCCCCCTTCATTATGCCGCGTCCTGCTTCCCGTACAGGCGGGCAAGGCGGTGAATTTCCGCCATAAGAACCGCATCCGGCCCCTCTTTGAGCAGCCCGGCCACGGTGTATGTACGCCCTGCAGGCTTCAGGCCATTAAGCGGCGTGGTGCGCTCTTCCAGGAAGAACGAGTATTGCATGCGGTCGCTCATTCCCTGCAGCTGCGCCAGCAGCTCCGGCACACCTTTCAGCACGCCGTTTTCAGAGACATCGGCATCACCGGTGAACTGGAAGACCGGGTAACAGAATTCGCCGTCCATATTCAGCGCCAGCAGCTTGTGCGCGTCCTTCTTGTTCTTAACGGTGACTTTTGAGCAACCCAGCTGTTCAGCCGTTTCAGCGGAGGTATACGCCCCCCCGTCCTGTTCAACGGTCTGCAGGAATTTTGCCTTACTCACCTTACGGCGGAGCAGTTTCTTCTTTTCAGGCGTCATGGCGTTCAGCGCCCGCTGCTGCATGAACTGAACGATAGCGTCTATGGCAAACAGCGCATCGGTCTGCCCCATAGTATTCTGAGTGACGGACGTTGAACCGGCACGCATATCCTGCGCCAGTTCTTCCGCAAAGCTTTCCAGGCGAAGCGCCGCAGCCTGATTATCCGGGTATTTCTGAACGTGGTGTTTTTCCTGAACGGTGTTCATGAGAAACCTCCTTAACGATTACACTTAATACATAGTAATTGAAATCGTTAACATGCACAAGAAATACACACTGCACTAAAGGTAAGAGCAAAAAAGCCGCCCCGAAGGACGGCTATAAACTTTGATGTTTTACCGGGTTCGCACCCGATTCCGGAGCCTTAGCGGAACCAGTTGATAAGCTGCAATGCTGCCGCAGCAAAGTTAAGTATTACTATCACTGGCTCTAACATAACACGCACCTCCATCTATGTGGTGCGTGGCTAAGAACCAGTCCCCCGGCCTTTAAGTTCGTCTCCTTTGTTCTGTTCTTTTCTATGTTCAGAAGGGGCATCACCACGACACCGCCCCAGCCATACGCATAGCCATCCCAGTTAAGGCGGCGTGCCGATGATGCAGGATCAGATAAGGAAAAATGAGGAGAGACAGGCGGAGATGCTGTCCACAAAATGCGTGGATAACTCGCCCTGAGCGCTGTGGATAAAGCAGAGTCTCCACAGGAGACCCGCCCTGTACGCCGAGTCGGTAACGCACCCCACAGATGATTAAAAATCAACCACCTTATTATCAACTCCGCGTCGGACTCAGCGTGCGCAGGAGACGCACCGGGCGCTGCAGGCAATGCGGCAAGCGCCGCGACCAAGTCGCAGATTTTAGCCTGATTCGACTTCCAGCCTGTGGTTCGGCTAACCACCGGGGCAGCGTATTGTAAATCACTGGCAAAATTATTCTTTGCGATATACTGTATATAAATACAGTATTATTGGAATCTATTATGCCGCTGATTTTCCTCACTCCACCGTCTTTGCCCACAGAGACACTCCAAATCCCCCTCTTTGGAGGAACCTGCCCTGCTGGGTTTCCAAGCCCGGCTCAGGATTACGTCGAGGAGATGCTCGACCTGAATGACCTGTGCATACGCCACCGCAGCAGCACGTATTTTGTCAGAGCCTCTGGTCATAGCATGACTGACGCCGGCATAAAGGATGGAGACCTTCTCGTCGTCGACAAGTCGGAGAAGCCCGCTCACGGAGACATCGTGATTGCCGCCGTGGATGGGGAGTTCACCGTCAAAGTTCTGCAGCTTCGCCCCTGTCTGGCACTGCAACCGATGAACACCTCATTCTCCACTATCTACCCGGAACCGGACGCGCTGGAAATATTCGGTGTGGTGACCTGGTTTCTTCACGCCACACGGGGGTAAACCATGTTTGCGCTGGCTGACGTCAACAGTTTCTATGCGTCCTGCGAAAAGGTGTTCCGACCGGATTTGAAAGACAAACCTGTTATCGTTTTGAGTAACAACGATGGATGTGTGATCGCAAGATCGGTAGAAAGTAAAACACTGGGCATCAAAATGGGCCAACCCTGGTTCCAGATAAAATCGCAGTCCTACAGCTCACAACTACATGTATTCTCATCAAATTACTCGCTCTACCACGACATGAGCCAGCGCGTCATGTCGGCACTTGAAGAGCTTTCCCCCGCCGTGGAGCAGTACAGTATTGATGAGATGTTTCTTGGGATTACCGGCATAGACCGGGTGATGGCATTCGAGGATTTTGGCCGTCAGGTTCGGGCTCGTGTAAAAGCAGTCACCGGCCTTACGGTGGGTGTCGGAATGGGACCGACAAAAACACTGGCAAAGTCGGCGCAATGGGCGGGCAAAGAATGGCCTCAGTTCAGGGGAGTACTGGCACTGACCACGGGAAATCCTGCACGCACGGAAAAACTGCTGTCTCACCAGCCCGTTGAGGAGGTCTGGGGCGTTGGGCACCGGCTCAGCAAGCAACTGAACGCCATGGGTATCATCAGCGCACTCGACCTGGCGCGCAGCAACCCTGCCTTTATCAGGAAGCATTTCAGCGTTGTGCTTGAGCGAACGGTGCGCGAACTGGCCGGTGAGTCATGTATTGCGCTGGAAGAAGTCCCACCAACGAAACAGCAGATCGTCTGCAGCCGCAGCTTTGGTGAACGGGTCACCACGCTTGAAAATATGCGTCAGGCTGTCTGCAAACATGCGGAGCGTGCGGCGGAAAAATTACGCCAGGAAGGCCAGTATTGTCAGCATATTTCCGCCTTTATTAAAACCTCACCCTTCGCCCAGGGCGAACCCTACTACGGCAACGTGGCAGGGGAAAAGCTGACGGTGGCCACTCAGGATACCCGGGACATTATTGCGGCGGCCATGCGGGGTCTCGAACATATCTGGCGCGATGGACACCGCTATGCAAAGGCCGGTGTGATGCTGGGTGATTTCAGTTCGGGCTCAATGGCCCAGCTGGCATTGTTTGACAATTCCCCTCCCCGTCCTGCCAGTGCTCAGCTGATGTCCGTTCTGGACAAGGTCAATAATTCGGGACTGGGTAGATTGTGGTTTGCCGGTCAGGGCACTGCCCCGGAATGGCAGATGAAACGTGAGATGCTTTCACCTGCATGGACAACCCGCTGGAAAGACATTCCAGTCGCCAGACTTTAGCTGGAATTGGCGTGCAAAAAAACCATTCGGATGATGAAAAGCATGGAGATTTCACCCTGAAATTCTTTGATGAAAATATTTATATTCAATAAGTTAGGTATGAAATTTGGGTGGAGAGTTTTCTCAAAAATGAAGCATGAAAAATGTTGATAGCAGGTTTGATATCCAGGTAATGGCGGTTTCCTCTGGAGATTTCACCTTGAAATTTCCAGAGGAAAAACCAATTAATCATATAGTTAGGCATGAAAAACAGATGGAGAACAAATCATTTTTCAAGATGATCAGAGAGTATTTTCTCAAGCGCCTCGTCTATTGCGGTCTGAAGCTCGGGAGAAAGTCTGTTAAATTCATAGCTGAACATCCGGCCTTTTGTTTTCTTTCGCGCGTAACGGTTTTTATCTTCGAACTTCCAGATTGCCGTAGTGACCGTTTTGTCTTTGACCGATGAAGAGCCTATAACCAACGCCTCTTTTCGAATTTCCGCGATGAGTTTGTTCTTTACCTCATCATCAGCAAGTGATGAATCATCGCAGATGCCCCTGAAAACCTCACTAAGGTTTGATATCAACTCAGATAATTCAATCCCTTTAACGGACAGGATCTCCTCAATGCTCAGCAGTGACTTATAATCAGCAAACGAAAGCATGGCCTGCACCGGGAAGACTGATATAAGTTCCAGGGGAACGCTTGCTGCCTGAAGTGCTCTTGTAACAGTGGCCTGGGACAGATTTTCAGCTTCTGCAATGTCCTTCTGGGACATACCGCTATTCTTCAAGGTCTGCAGTCTCAACCCAACCTCACGAAGGTTATGTTCTCGAGCAGTCTGAATATCTTTTGCCAGTGCACGTGCTTCAGCCGGCGTCAGGTTCTCATCAGTAGTCAGAACATCCAGCCCGCATTTGCTGAGAATCGCTGATGCGCGGCGACGTGAGCCATCAAGGATCTCAATAACGTCATTTTTTCTGACGCCAATAGCCGGGAAAAACTGCTGTAACCTGATGGTCCGGGTAATGTCTTTGAGCGATTCAGCGGTCAGTGCTGACTGGTCGCGACCATTATTTTCAAGCACCACAAATGTAGTTCGTTCAACATCAGGCGCAGATACCCTGATAAGCGTAAAACGCACTTTTCTGCCAGAGGTCAGAGTAAATATTTGCTGGAACTCTTCAGCAGATGGTTCGCTTTTAAGAACAGGTGAGTTGAATGTGCGTCCAATAGTAGGTCGTGATTTACTCATACAATACCTCAGTTAACCCGGATAAATTCAAGACGGTCAAAGGCTGCCTTTGCAAAATCTTCTGCCGCCGCGCGTGCGTTTTTAAGGGCCTCACTGCTTCCAACATAGGTTGAAGGGTTAGCAGAAATCACCGTATCAAACGACTCTCCGCATCTTTCAAACCCATCGAGGCGGGGTAAAGCAGCATCAAGCATGTCGCCACCGAAAATTTCTTTTGCGAGGCTGTGACACATTTTATGGTCGGCTTTATTAGACAACTTCGACATAAATCCAATGTTTGCCAGAAGACGACATTCACATCCTGATGACTCAATAATGCTGACCAGTTCTGGCAATCTGGTGAGATATTTAAGCGTTGAGTGGAAGTCCACCTGAGCTGGCGGGACCGGTGTCATAAGAACATCAGCAGCTGCTATGGCATTGTTCAGGAAAGCATCAAGATGAGGACCGCTGTCTATGAAAATGAAATCATAATCGTGCTCAAGCTTTTCAACGATGTTTTGTCTTAATACAGCATGCGGGTTCTGTCCTGGAAGATGTTCAAGGCACAGCTGTTCCCATCCTGATGCAATGAAAGCATCGTCAATTGAAGCGGGTAACACATCCACGCCAGGAACAACCGAAGGCACAATGAACTCTTCAATCAGTTCTTCCCGACTGACGTTCTGTAGCATTGCCTGCGCGGATGTTGTGTCAACCATGCCCACGGCGCGAGTATGATTCAGAAACATGGTGGCAGAAGACTGCGGATCGAGGTCAACCACAAGAATTCGTAAATCTTCGTGCAGAAGGTGAGGGTGAGCGCGCATAGCGTGCGCGAGGGACACTGTTGATACAGTTTTGGATACACCGCCCTTCAGATTGCCGATAAATACGGTCAGTGCCTCCGAATGACGATCCCGGTACTTGGGTACGCCGCGGTGATGATAAATATCGATAATATTCTGAATGGTCATGGCATATTTTGTAGACGAACCCGCCGAACGTTTATCAAAAACATAACCATTTTCTTCCATCTCACTCACTGCATAATCAACGTTAGCCCGGGTAAGCTTTGGCAGCTTGGACAGTGCAGCTTTAGCATAAACCTGAAAGTATCTGTCTTCACTGAATTCCTGTTTCTGAGCTTGTATCTGGTCTGTTAAGGCCGTAAGCATCTTTCCTGCGCGAACCGCTATCTTTTCAGCCTGATGTGATTCAGTACTCATTGAATATCCTTTTATGTAGGAAATTACCATAAAATCAATAATCCTGCATATGAATCTAAAAATCAACATTTGCTTATAAATATTGCATGAGGATGATTCCTCAGCGTGCTGAAAGGCTGAGGGTAAGACAGCTGGGTTTAAATAATGAACCTGAGACAGAACCATAATGGTTTATGGTTCTGTCTCAGGTTGAACAAGCCGAAGGCGCGTTAGTCTCCGGGGAGGCGTATTTATCCACATATACAGCTCATATTTTTAAGAGATCTTTTTATATTGTTTTTAAACCTTTTTAGCCGGCTCTCAGCCCAGAGCTGACGCGGCCTGTAAAGAAGTTAACGTGACAAAATGCCCTGATGCTGTGACAGACTGCCCTCAAAACCGGGTTAAGCTGAGACAATTCGCCCTCAACAGTGTGACAAATTGCCCTTAACTATCTTTAAAAACATAGAGTTATTGACAAGTTTATGACAGCGTGACAACCTTAAAACTTGTCACGACACCGGAGCAAATGACACCCGATGACCACTGAAATACTACTGGCCGATAAACCCAGAAAAGTGGGTCAGCGCATCGTGCAGTCAAATGAACTGACGGAGGCCGCTTACAGTTTGTCTCGTGATCAGAAACGCATGCTCTATTTGTTTGTTGACCAGATCCGCAGAACTGAAACCCCAGGTAGCGAAGATTTCCACGACGGTAAGTGCGAAATTGCCGTAGCCCACTATGCAAAAACCTTCGGGCTGACCTCTGCAGAAGCAAGTAAAGATATTCGTAACGCCCTGAAGAATTTTGTCGGTAAAGAAGTCGTGTTTTACCGGCCAGAAGAGGATAAGGGAGATGAAAAGGGCTACGAGTCTTTTCCCTGGTTTATCAAACGTTCGCACAGCCCTGCACGAGGTCTCTACAGCGTTCATCTGAACCCGTATCTGATCCCTTACTTTGTCGGATTGCAGAACCGTTTTACCCAGTTCCGCCTGGGAGAAACCCGCGAGATAACCAGTCCCTATGCTATGCGACTCTACGAGTCTCTTTGTCAGTACCGGGGCGACAAGACATACGGTACCGTCATACTGGGTATTGAATGGATGATTGAGCGCTATCAGTTGCCACAGAGTTATACCCGCATGCCCGATTTTCGACGCAGATTCCTGATCCCGGTAGTCGAAGAAATCAATCGCCGCACTCCGTTAACGGTAAGCTATATCGAAAAGAAATCAGGACGACTGACCACCCACATCATCTTTTCATTTACCGAAGTGTGACATCCGGCACTCAGTTCTGTTTTC
This sequence comes from Erwinia aphidicola, assembly GCF_024169515.1. NCBI lineage: Bacteria > Pseudomonadati > Pseudomonadota > Gammaproteobacteria > Enterobacterales > Erwiniaceae > Erwinia > Erwinia aphidicola. Next base: position 24,661 of record NZ_JAMKCQ010000002.1, read on the forward strand.
CGTGTCGCCATGTCAGGACATTCCGTCTTCGCCACGGCAAATCAGATATTGCCCCATAACGACTGTTCTGTGCTGCACCAATACAGATTGTCGCATTTGATGCTCTTCCTGAAGCAGTTCCATTTACCAACACTCTGAAACTGATCTCTCAACACTGCTCCCGGTAAGTGCAGTTTGTCACACCTGCACCCGGGCTTTATCTTCATGGTTAGAGATATTCATCGAGAAGAAGAGGGCAGATTGTCACAGGACGAATCACTGACTGATGTTCCCACAGAACTGGAAAGTGGGATACGTCAGGCTGAACAGAGTTCAGCAACCCTCACAGCATGCCGTCATTTCTGCCAGATTCTGAAATCTGGCATTACTGCAGGGGCAGTTTGTCACACCTGAACCTGATGAACGACGACAGGGCTTCATTATTAAGTGAGAACTTTTAAGTGCCTGTCAGGAAGTCAGGTACACAGCGCTGTGGCTATGAGGGCAATTTGTCACAACATGAACACGAGGATAGGGTGATGGCATCACATTTTACTGAGAGCAACTTGTCACGGTCTAATGCGAATCATGGAGATAACCTTCCTGTCAGAATACTGATGGCGGGTTGTCACAGCAGTCAGCCCCGCGATGACAGACTACTATTATGTTATGGCCAATCCTGGTGAGGGTAGTTTGTCACGTTTGAGAAAAGCTGGCCGGTGCCAACGAAGGCAAGTACACGATCCAGAAATGAATAAGCCTGTAGCCTGAACTGGAGGCCAGAGCAACCCTTAGCTGACTTCTGATGCCTGCCTGCTCACGTTTGTGGCAAGGTTGATGATTTGCCTGTGCCGAAGCTCACGCCGGTAGACCTTCCACATCACCTGCATGGCAGAATGTGGCCCGCCAGCAAGCCGTGTCTCCGGGTATCCACCCAGCCTGCGCAGCCTGCGCGCCAGACGGATGGCGCTCAGGCCGATCCGTGCATACTGCTTTTGCCTCTCATCAAACCAGGGGCCATTCTCAGGGGGATCCCAGAGATTATCGTAAACTTCATCAAGAACAGGCCCGACAGCTCTCAGGCGCACCGGCAGCTCACGAATGAAATAAAGTAATTCGGGCGGAACAGACTTCCACTCCCCGTCAATATCTTCAAGCATCAGCTCGGGTTCGGAGACGCTCGCGACCAGTTCAGCATCTTCCCGCAGAGCAACACCGTAATCTGCCGCCACCAGGGCACACTTCTGTGCAAACTCTTCCAGCCTGAAGATCAGCTCGGTGCTGATATAGCGGAACTCAGCCTCGCGCTTCTCTACGGCGTCTTCCTTCTCCCGCCGCCGTTTTTCTTCCAGCATCTGCAACTCACGCCGGCGGGTAAAGTGGTGGGTCAGTATCACGACCAGCAGACCGCCGGTGACGGTCACGGCAGCGGCCACCACGGGCCATGCGGTAAAAACGGTTTCAGCTGCTTCTGCCGTCATCAATACTCATCCCTTGCGTTTGTTATCCCTGCGGCACCTGACGGCAGCAGCAGCGCACGCGCGTCGCCAGCGTCCATCGAGAACCGCACCCCCAGCTGGCGGGTGACGTCGAGCGCCAGCACCTGGGTGTACCACTCGGTGCTCTTCTCATCCTTGTGCCCCATCATCGCCTGTATCACTTTCTTCGGCACCCCGTGCTGCACCAGGTGCATCGCAAACGAGTCCCTGAACGTCTTCGTGGTGATCGGCCGAACCGTAAAAGTTGCCCCGCCGCGCTGCGCCGCCATCACCGCCTGCCGTATCCAGGTACGGACGGTGTCGGGACTGCTCACGTCCCAGATGCGCTCGCCCTTTTTCGGCTGCACGGTGGCAAGGTATTCGCGCAGTCTCTGCACATACGCAGGATCGGTTAGGGGGAGGGCGCGCGGCGGGCTGGCTTCGGCCTCGCGCAGCGCGGCCTGCTCTTCCCGGGTCGGGCGTCCGCGACGCCGCGTTCGAGCAGCTGCCGTACGCTGCTTCAGGGTGTGAAGCACCACAAACGGCGAGAGCAGCGGTTGTCCGTGCGCATCGTCCAGCGCAAAATCTTCCGCCGTCAGCGGCAGCACCTCGTTCAGGCGGCCGCCGGTGTTCCAGAACGTGTCGATCAGCAGACGCTTCTTCAGGTCCGGCTCGTGGGACAGCAGGATGGCCACCTCGGGCGCCAGCAGGTAACGCGGCATGGCGGTGCCGAACGCGGCCGCGAGGTTTCGCAGCGCCACCGCCGCGCCGTAGTCGAAGTAGCGCGCCGCCGCCGGCACGTTTTCGGCGCCGATCGCGCTGTGCGAATTCTTTTGAGTTTCGCGGGGTAAGTTGCTCAATTTTTTAATCTCCGCATTGTCCGGGTGTTGACACCATTTTCGCCCATCTGTAAAGAAAAACCGACCTCAATAAATCAGCGTCCGGCTTTCCGGCGCGCGGCCGTTACCAGGCTATTTTCCTCTATGCAGAGAATAACCTGGTGAGTCTGTTAAGACACGCGCGGTATGTGTGGTGGAAAAACCGTCATTCCAGAAGTTAACATCCTGATGGGTATGGGAAAATCCGGGAAATGAGCCGCAGGGGAAGGCACCAGGCACTCTCCGCTGGATGCCTGGCGGACCAGTAAATAGCAGAAAACGGGGCCACTGCCTGACGCTGTATGCCCCATCCATCAGTAAAGCGTCACTGACCGGCTTGATTCATTGCTGACCTGCGCGGTCTTGGAGATCTGATTGGTTTGACCATCTCTTTGATACTGGTATTCAGTGAAAAAAGCCTGTCATATTTTTCACTTGTGAAATTTTCAGGACTCTATTGTGTCATCAACTGGTTATATTCATTGAGAGCTTTAATTAAACTATTAGGGTTACCTTCCAGCTTGAGATTCACTGACTTTAGCGCTGTTATGAGTGCATTATCCCCTTCTGGTAAAATAGACGATTTGTAATTTTTGTAAGCTAAACACAAGCTGAAAGTTTTTTGAAACCCTGGTTAAACCTGAAGTAATCCCGCATGGCTAATGCAATTCGATGACAAATAGCTTCTGATCTATCAAAGATCTCAACGTTTTCACTTTAATATCCGGAAAGAAATTATTTAACATCGTCTTTAAAAACGGACACTATCGATTAGAGCAACTGAGAATATTTATTTTAAATGAATTAACACCCTCCGCTCGGTTATAAACATTACCCATCATATTCTTGTTTTTAATCCAGGTGGATAAAGTTAGGATCCGTTATCCATCCACCTCATTTCCAGCGGATATCCATGGTTTGCTAATATTCTATCAAGCACCCGTAGGATCCGCTGTACCAGGATATTCAGGTCAAATTCGATATCCAGTGCTTCACGGTTAAAAATATCAACGAAATTGAAATTCCAAAGACGTCGTCCACATGTTAGTGCGTCGTGCATATGTAGTAGCAGGCTTCGGAAATAGCGGCCTCGCGGTATCGAACTTTTTTGTCCTGCCAGCTTCGACTATTTCAGTACGGCGATGATCTGGTGCTCATTGAATCGGATCTTACGCATAGCGATCTCCTTAGGGGACATAATCTGTGTGCGGGAAGATCTCTAAAAGTGAGTGGGCCGTTTTGGTAGGGGTCAGTTTGGATATCGAAAATTATTGTACGTTAAAGCTGTTTTTTGAACCCATCCTACTTTAACTGCAAAAAGAAGGTAGATCATGAAGGGGGGGCAGTTTAGTAGAGGGAGACGTTCGTATTTGGATCAAATTCCTTATGAGAGAAGGGCTCTAAGCGCTCAGAGCCATGACGCGATTGTTGGGGTAGTTATGACATCAGGTAGAGCACTGAACAGATTTATACATCCCCGCTCATAATCTGTTCAGCCTCTGTTTTTGATGTTTAGAAAATAGACTACCTCATCGTTCATACTTGGTGACGGGTGAAACTAAGTAAGTAATACTTTCCCCCTTATTATCACCTTGTGGTAATGGAAAGCTCCTTAAAGATGTCACATCCCCCCATGTGAAAAGCAAATCAGCTTTCTCCATTTTCTGCGTCAAGTCAGCAATAGTTATTTCCAGTATGCCGTCTTCTCTTACAGATGCGATAACGGCAAGAGAGTTCATAACTTTGAACTTAACATTAGATAGTACAATGTCGTAACCATTATTTGTGAAAATTACAGCGGCAACGGATTTCTTATCATCACCAGTAATAACATGAGCTAGATTATCATATATAGCCTGCGTTTTTTGTGCGGGTGTTTCCCCTTCTGTACTTGTAATCTCATAGTAGTATGATGTCGAGTTACCTTTTTCATGTTCAATCCAGACAGAAAAAATCTCACCTGATATAATTTCATTACTTTCATTTTTATTTATATCACGCCAGCTACCTGTTTGGGTCCCTACCTGCACTGTGATAACTTGTGGGGTTGGGAAACAATAGGAAAAACCATCGTGAATAACTTCAACTATTTTATCAGATGTTATTTTTCCTCCCAAAGTGATAAGCTTTTGAGTTCCGTCATTAAAATAAACATCCACATCACCATTCAGATTGCATTGATTGACGCTTGTGTACACAGGATTGTTAGCGGATGAATTGTCAATCGAAGAACCAGCGAATATATCCTTACCTGGGAGCGTTATAACGGATTTCTTGGCATTTTTTACGTTTTTTCTGGTAAGAATCATTGAGGCTATCCCTGTCTCCCCATTACTAATGACACCCGCAAAATCATCACTTCCCCAGTTGTTGTTGCCCCAGTCAATCAGAGGGTAACTGAAATTATCGACTTGCTCTACGGTTGTGCCTGGAATACGCTGCCACTCCCATAGTGGTTGTATGTTTCGATATTCATTTCCAGTCCTGATAATAAAATAGCTACAGCTTCCCATGTAATATCCTTTGAGATTCTCGCCATTGCCACTCTCACCGCCGACAGTTCTTGAAGATATTACCTTTGCCCACAGGCAATATTTCCCCGATATTTTTGCGAGATAATCATTAACCCAGTATGCCCTGCACCCGAGGTAGTAATCGTTACTTCCCTCATCACCATCAGCTCTGCGGATAAGTTCCTGCAACATTTCCGGATGCTCAGGAGTGGTATTCATAAGCTGTCTGCACCATCCAGCCAAAGCATTGCTACCATTCATACCCCGACTGATTGCCCGGCCACATACCTGAAAATCATATAATCTGGCATAACTGAACCAGCCCATCCCGTTTATGATGAAATCTTCAAGACTTCGGATAGCTGCTTTATTCAGAGAAAAAACACCATAAAGAACAGACTGAGTTTTGAATATGTTGCCTAACAGTACAGTTCCATAACTTCCTGCATACAACTGGGAGTATTTACCCGACTGAGGGTTATGCTGGCTGAATGAATTATCAACACTGATCCCTTCGCCGTCCTCCTTGCCGTGCCGGGTAACGGGTAAACATAGCGATGATATCGAATCCGAAGCTGCATAAGCTTCATTAAGGAAAGATGTTAGTCCTTCATTTCTCCATCCACTCATGGACCATAGTAATTGTATATATGCGAAGTCTGCCTGGTTAGCCCCTGTTTGACCCATAGAAGTGTTGGTTGTTCTCTTTAAATAACTAATACACTCGTTCAAGGGTGGTGGGGAATTTTTTTCTGTCAATATTATTAGAGTTTCTGAAACGATTTTTGCAAGTCCTATCTACCTGTCCCACCAGTTACTGGTCTTAAAGTCCTGGCTGGTATAAAAATGTATTGCTTCGACGGCTGACGTGTAATAGAAATCATTTTCTGAAACAGGATTGTAATGAATATAATTTGCAATATGCTTCGTTCTGTTCAAATGGTCATACAAAGGGGATGTATTACTTCCTGCATTAGTTCCTGGGTATGATATGTCGCTGAATTTTCCTTGGCTAAATCCATTAAGCCACCCATCGATTACCTCCTTTGACGGGGGCTGAGCAGCAGTCAACATCGCAAGGGCATTGTTGTATACTGTTTCTGCATCATGTGTTATATTGCCGCTTGCTTCATATTTTATTTCATATGTATAGTTATTTCCATTTGGCACCCAGACTTCGTTTCTATAACTACTCTGTAGCGGGGTTATTCTTTTTGTTTCTATGTTTTTCTCCCCTGCTCGCAAAAATAGACTATTCTTGTTTATGTGGTCAGATAAGTAGTATGGCCAGCCATACCTTGATGAGGTCTTATTATCAGTAATAAATTCCAATTCTTCATACAATAAATTACAACCTAGGCTACTTACCGAAACATTTATTTTTATTCCGGGGATAACTGGTCCCTCTGAGGAAATAACACCATCACTTTTCCAGCTATCGAGAAAACAGTTTGTGGGATATACAATCAGATCAGAGCTTTCCTTTGTCCATAATTTGTTTCTGTACTGGCTTCCAATAGGCGTTATATTCCCATTCTCATCCATTTCACCTGCGCGAATATTAATGCTGTTTGCATTTATTTTTTCAGCCAGTTTCATCGGCCAAGTATATTGTCCGGTTTCATTCTCATTCGGCGTGAAAATATTGCTTTCCAGTATTTTATCTGTTTGGGGATCTATAACAAAAGCACATATCTTCTCACCTGTCACGGCATCTCTGTCTGATTGAATATTCATCCCCGGGATTTCTTTCCATTCTGTTTTTTCATTCATAGCATAATCCTTTTCATTAATTCAGGAACTGCCCTCTTCCGGATATAATGTCTGTATACGGCATATCTGAGAAAGGCTGTATCCGGTAGCGACGGCTGTTTCACGGATGCTCAGTTTTTTTACTCTCCTGAAATATAGCACTTTTTGGTGCCGCTCGTGATCGGCCTGTTTTCCACGGTATTTACCCAGCGTATGGGCCCGTTCAATTCCCTGCTTTTGGCGCTGGCTGCGGCTCAGCCAGTCCTTATGCGACATCGCCGCCATCAGGTCGATAAGCATGTTATTGATGGCAGCTATTACGGCACGGGTGATCGGATCAGCCTGTGAAGGGGCTTTATCTGACAGCGCCTGCCACGAGGTGGGAATATCTAGGCTGACAATCCGCAGCTCGTGTTGTTCGATCTGCTTTTTCAGCGTTATCCAGTCGCTGTTGCTGAGACGGGTAAGACGGTCTATCTGCTCGACCAGTAAAATATCATTGCGGTGACTGTCCATCAGTAAGCGTCCCAGCTCCGGGCGGTCAAGTTTTGTACCGCTGATGTTTTCCCGGTAGTAGCTGGCTATTTTATGTCCCCGTTCCTCGACGAACAACTCCAGCATCTCTTTTGCCCGATCCGCGAACTGATCTTCCGTCGATGCCCTTAAATAAGCTCTGATGAACATTTTTTCACCACATCATCTCATTTAGGTTATTGCATTTATTCTATCGCATATAGGTTGTGTCATTCATCGTGTGCCGTCACGTTTTGATTATGGCGTCAGGGTGTACCCTTATGCGATAAGCATTTTTGTTAAAAATACCGCACTGAATAATTTATGAGGGAAACTATATGGCAAGGAGGCAGATTCTTTCTCTGTCGGAAAGAGAATCATTATTGGCATTGCCAGATGATGAGTTAACGCTGACCCGAATGGCCTATTTCAGTGAGCATGATCTGGCACTTATCAGTGCTCACCGTAAACCTGCCAGCCGTTTTGGTTTTGCCGTCCTTCTTTGCTACCTGAAAAATGTCGGCTTTGCACCGGATAAAAAAATCCCACCCTCTGATGCGCTGCTGAAGCATATCGCCAGCAGGCTAAAACTTACCGGGGATCTCTGGCCTGCTTACCTTTCCGGCAGGGATACAACCCGGCGTGAGCATTTAACCGAACTGTACCGCTATCTTGGCGTAAAGGCGTTCACCGGCAAAATACAGCAGGACAGTATTACACACCTGCTGTCGATGGCGACGCGCACCGATAAAGGTATTCTCCTGGCCGAAGAGTTACTGGTCTGGCTCCGGCAGAACAACGTGATAATCCCCGCGATTGATGTCGTGGAGCGTACCTGTGCGGAGGCCATGGCTGGCGGCGATAAAATCGTATTTCAGACCCTGAATGCCCCGTTAACTCCGGCTCACAGGGATGCCCTGGATCGTTTACTTGAGTCATCAGACAATCAGCCTTCCAGGCTGACATGGCTTCTGCAACCGCCGGGTAAAATCAATGGTAAGAACGTGCTGCAACATCTTGATCGGCTCAGCAGCATTGAATCGCTGGCATTACCTGAAGGTACAGATCGTACCATTCACCAGAACCGGTTGCTGAAACTGGCGCGGGAAGGCCGAAAGATGAGTAGCCGGGATTTGACCCGATTTTCAGCAGCCCGCCGTCATGCAATCCTGGTCTGCGTGCTGGAAGAAGCCAGAGCCACACTGACAGACGAAGTGATTGAGCTGCATGAGCGAATGCTGAACAGCCTGTTCAGCAAAGCCAAAAGAACACAGGCTGAGCGCCTTCAGCAGACCGGAAAGCTGATCCAGTCCAAACTGAGGCAGTACATCGATGTCGGTCAGGCGCTGTCTGATGCCCGCGATTCCGGTGGCGATCCATGGCTCGCAATAGAAAACATACTCCCGTGGCCCGAATTTGTCGCCAGTCTGGAGGAAACACGCCATCTCGCCAGAAAAAATAATTTTGACCCGCTGCATATTATTACTGAGAAATACAGCACATTACGGAAATATGCCCCGCGCATGTTGTCTGCTTTACAGTTAGTCGCCACCCCGGCAGCACAACCTCTGGCTGATTCGCTGGTTGTGATCAAGGATATGTACCGGAAGCAGTCACGTAAAGTTCCGGCGACAGCGCCGCTTGAGTTTGTCCCTGAAAGCTGGCGCAAGGTGGTGATTACACCTGCGGGTATTGACCGACAGTATTATGAATTTTGTGCGCTCAGCGAGCTTAAGGGGGCGCTGCGCTCCGGGGACATCTGGGTTAAAGGCTCACGCCGCTACAAAAATTTTGATGATTACCTCATTCCCGAAAAAGACTTTTACAACCTCACACCGGCGCTGCCACTGCCCGTATCTGCTGATTATCATGAGTACATTACCAGCCGCATGACTCTGCTTCAGTCCAGACTTGAAGAGGTCAATGCTATGGCTGCCCTTGGTGAACTGCCCGATGTGGAAATATCTGACAGGGGCGTAAAACTCTCTCCGCTGGATAACTGCGTTCCGGCACAGGTTTCACCGCTGGCAGAGCTGGTTTACAGCATGCTACCGCGACCTAAAATCACGGAAATTCTCGACGAGGTAAACAGCTGGACGGCGTTTACCCGTCATTTTTCGCATATAAAAAATGACATTACCCGTCCCGATACCCGCCTGCTCCTCACCACTATTCTTGCGGATGGCATCAATCTTGGTCTGACCAAAATGGCGGAAGCCTGCCCAGGTAGCACCAAATCATCACTCGAAGATATTCAGGCATGGTACATCCGCGACGCAACCTATTCAGCTGCTCTTGCTGAGCTGGTAAATGCACAGGGGAAAAGACCACTGGCGGCATTCTGGGGAGACGGGACAACTTCATCATCAGATGGACAGAATTTCAGAACAGGCAGCTCAGGCCGCTACGCAGGGCAGGTTAACCCTAAATATGGGCAGGAGCCTGGGCGTCAGTTTTATACCCATATTTCGGATCAATACAGCCCGTTTTACACCTGCATAATCAGTCGGGTCAGGGATTCAACCCATGTCCTCGATGGCTTGCTGTATCACGAAAGCGACCTGGAAATCAGGGAGCATTACACCGATACCGCTGGTTTTAGCGATCATGTCTTTGCCCTGATGCATCTGCTGGGATTTGCGTTCTGTCCGCGAATCAGGGATCTCCACGACAAGAAGCTGTTTATCAAAGGGAAATCGGACCAGTACCCGGCGCTTCAGTCACCGATATCAACGACCAGCCTGAATCTGAAAGAGATCGAACTTCACTGGCGTGAAGTGCTGCGTCTGGCAACCTCGATAAAGCAGGGAACCGTGACGGCATCCCTGATGCTGAAAAAACTGGCCAGCTATCCCAAACAAAATGGCCTGGCAAAGGCGCTGAGAGAAATTGGCCGCATTGAGCGGACGCTGTTTATGCTCGACTGGTTCCGCGATCCGGCACTTCGTCGGCGGGTCCAGGCGGGACTGAATAAAGGAGAAGCCCGTAACGCGCTGGCGCGCGCGGTATTCCTGCACCGTCTAGGTGAAATCAGGGATCGTAAACCGGAAAATCAGAGCTATCGCGCCAGTGGACTGACACTGCTGACGGCAGCTATCTCGCTGTGGAATACCGTCTATATGGAAAGGGCGGTCGATGCCCTGAAGCGTAAAGGGATGAAGATCAACGAGCAACTGCTGTCACATTTGTCGCCGTTAGGCTGGGAGCATATCAATCTGACAGGCGATTACATCTGGAAAAGCAACAGAATACCGGCCTCCGGTAAGTTTCGTCGGCTGAGGCCTGCTAAAACTTTTCAGTCATGAACGGAGCAACACCGAAGCCTGCACCTTGCCCAATTTCAGGGGGTCTGCGGCCCGGATCATTTCGTCCCACTGAAGGACTATTTTTCGGGGGTCTGACAGCCCTCTGGCAATATCATTCAGTACGCCATAATCAGCGTCATTGTAAATGCGCCAGAAAACCGAAGCACCGGCATCATCCAGACGCGTGGAAAACTGGTATCCCAGCAGCAAGAAAAGGCCAAAAACAAGATCGCTGGTCCCTGCGGTATCGGTCATCATTTCGGTGGGATTCAGTCCGGTTTCCTGTTCCAGAGGTTCATCAAAACTAGCGAGGGGAGAAATTGTCAGCCAGGGCTTTGGGCCTGAAATATCCAGCTGAACTGCCTCATTTTCGCAAAGGCGAGCGGCAACCAGCCTGTAACGGGTGTCCAATTGAAGACCCAGCGATTTTATTGTGTCTTGTGGATTCGTCGGGTGCCCCAAAGAACGATAAACTTTGATCCGGTTTGCCTGCCAGTCTGCGCCCTATAGTAATTTTTTTGCGGTGATCTCCCCACCGGTTACTGACAGTAACGAAGACATACCGCCGTCTCAGGCTGTCCTGCATTTTACTGAGAAAGCACAGCGTGTATCCCCTCCGGGTGATATGATTTTCCATATTAATCACCAGTCGTTTCCATGGCAGGCTGATGATTTCCTTTGGTGCGTCGTTAAAATACTATCGTCATGAGCTAAACTCGTGGCTTTGGTAATCGCAGGCAGTCAGGGTAGTGCTCTCTACGGGAGCTGCTGAAAATTTGACGGTATGCAATAGATGAGGCAGGAAACCACGAACCCGATCGTACTGCCCCACCATTTCATTATGGAAGTTATCGTCTGAGGGACGGACAATTTCACGGACAAGCGCGATGATGTCGGCCAGTTTTAGCCTTGGGATGTGGCTGAACACCTCAGCCCGGATTGATTCGTCCGGTGTTTATTCTTTCAGCAGGTACGAACACGCGTTGCCGAGCGCCAGTGCTGATTTATCCAGATCCTTCAGCGAACAGAGCCGTTTTTTCTGCCCAATCTTTCTGGCGTCACGGATGATTACAGCCAACATGGCATCCAGAACGTCCAGTGCATTATCCAGCCCCAGCGTCTCCCATGCATGGACTTTTCTGTTTAAAGAGTCATCTTCCCAGAGCGTGCGAAGTATCACTGCGGGCATAGTACTGCGTGGAGCACCGGAAGGAAGTGTCATGGCAGATTCATCGTACTGCACCCGTTCATGGGCTCCAAAAGGCTGGGTAACTGAATTCAGGAGCAATAAGGTTCAATTGGTTAATATCTAATTTTTATCAAAAGTAAAAAATTTTAAGCGGTACCATTCATAGACGTATCGATTAAATATCCTATTCAAGCGTTATGGTGCTAACACCAATAAAAAGCAGCCTGCAGCTTCAACCAGACTGCTAATTTTTTATATTCAGAAAAAAATCATGGCAGCGCTTCAGGAAGGAACCAATAACGCCAATCGGGACGATATATCTGCCTCAGCCTATTGAGATTATGTTGCCCCTCTTTAAAGTTTTGCCAAAATATATACATATTTACATTTTCATTAAGGCTGAGATCATACATCCACATATAGGATATAGGTTGTAAATCCTCTATCGTCAATCCAGCCTCTGCAACTGCAGAACGAAATCTGTGCCGTGAAACACCGGATAACTCGCCATTATAACCGCTCACTGCAGTCAGGAATGCACGATCGAGGTCTAAATGCTGGGAAGGATGATAATGCGGACCAGGGTTAACCACAGCCATACTTTGTGCATTTTTGACCAAATCAACATCGAATATTTTATTGATATTCAATGGTAATTGATTGATGTTTCTCTGCATTGTTTTAGATGTTAGCGCCAGATTATCAATATCCTTTCCGGGTATGCTCTTGATGATTTTCTCAAGAGCCACAGAGGGAAGTTGCTCCAGTGCCGATTTACCGGCTTCTGGAGCCATCAATACTACCCCATGCCTGCGCGCCCTGCCGCCGGCATGCTGCAGCCGATGTTGCCAGCGGCCTACAAAGCGACCGGTACGAGCCACAGCCTTACCAGCACGGGGGACCATAGCGGCCCCGGCAGAGGCAAGACCGGTACCGAATGCCACCCAGCCCAGGATATTCATTGCCTTTTTATCCCCTGTGGCCAGCGCCACGGTCGCTCCCACCTCGGCAGCCAGCGAGACAACATCCAGCGCAAGACCGGCGGTCAGGGCGAGGCCTGATGCGGTGGACATGGCCGCCGCCAGGCTGCCTGTCGCAGCAACAGCGGCGGCCCCGAGCAGGGCTCCACCGGTCACCACCGTGCCCACCACAGCGCCGACAATGCCCAGGGCGGCCCCGAGCCAGTCAAGCCAGCTGTTGCCCGTCGGGTCAATACGGTTAACCGGGTCCCCGCCACAGTAGGCATAGCGGTTAAGACCGCCAGCCCCGAAAGGACTCAGGGGGTCGGCGGAGAGGAAGCGGCGCAGGCGTGGGCTGTAGAGGCGGTTACCGAGCCGGTACAGGTCGTGGTTCTCACGGACTTCGCCGGCAAAGGCGGTACGTCCGGTGGCGCCGCCGGGGCGGCGGGTGCCCCAGGCCCCGTAGACGGGGAGGGCGGTGCGGAGACCGGCCTCCGCAGTGACGGAGCCCTGGGGGTCTGTGCCGTACAGCAGGGTCTGTCTCCAGACAGCTGGGGCAGGAAAGTTGCAACTGACTATATTCATTATTACCTCTTAATGAAGAAATGATTACTTAACGGTATCATGCTAAGAATAACTAAATAACCGCCATATCTAGAGCGTGTGCAGTCCGTGAACTAAAATATAATACATCACAGACAATACCTTCTCTTTAGAAAGAAAACCCTTCATAGGCTGTTGTAAAATATGGTTTATCTATCTAAACCTTCTTGATTAAATAATTGACTCGGCAAGTATTGATGATTTTTATTTGTTGACGGACGTAATCAATTTATTGCAAAGGGCTTTTTGTTGTCAGCCAGAAGTACTCCTGCTCATTGCTTGACAAATAATAAAATACTGCCTGAGCCACTGTTCCGCCGCGTATTAACTTTTGATCAACTAAACGTTGTGCATGATATTCAAGTATGTACGCTGTAGAGACGAATTGCCGTCCTTCAACAGTCGTATTAATACTATGAACGCGACCTCCAGCGCGGAGCTTAGCAAACCTTTCTGCAACATAAGGACTGGCAGTGTACGACTGAATTGCTCCTCCTGAACCCGATTGCCGTCCACTGTGTAGTAGGGCAAGAACCATCCTGTCATCACGACTTTCATCCCCGGCAGTAACGATGCTTAAAGGCATTGAATCTCCCCGATAAAGATACTCCGGAACAGGAGCTAAAGCTGTATTGCGGAGCCTTGTCCTGTATGCAGGGTAATCCATTTTCTTGACTCCAAATCTTCTGAAGCCTTCTTCTATTGCACATAATCTATCTGAAGTAATACGATTAATCTCCAGCTCTGGTTGTCGTAAAAGTTTACCAGGTCTACCACCGGCATGCTGCAGCCGATGTTGCCAGCGGCCTACAAAGCGACCGGTACGAGCCACAGCCTTACCAGCACGGGGGACCATAGCGGCCCCGGCAGAGGCAAGACCGGTACCGAATGCCACCCAGCCCAGGATATTCATTGCCTTTTTATCCCCTGTGGCCAGCGCCACGGTCGCTCCCACCTCGGCAGCCAGCGAGACAACATCCAGCGCAAGACCGGCGGTCAGGGCGAGGCCTGATGCGGTGGACATGGCCGCCGCCAGGCTGCCTGTCGCAGCAACAGCGGCGGCCCCGAGCAGGGCTCCACCGGTCACCACCGTGCCCACCACAGCGCCGACAATGCCCAGGGCGGCCCCGAGCCAGTCAAGCCAGCTGTTGCCCGTCGGGTCAATACGGTTAACCGGGTCCCCGCCACAGTAGGCATAGCGGTTAAGACCGCCAGCCCCGAAAGGACTCAGGGGGTCGGCGGAGAGGAAGCGGCGCAGGCGTGGGCTGTAGAGGCGGTTACCGAGCCGGTACAGGTCGTGGTTCTCACGGACTTCGCCGGCAAAGGCGGTACGTCCGGTGGCGCCGCCGGGGCGGCGGGTGCCCCAGGCCCCGTAGACGGGGAGGGCGGTGCGGAGACCGGCCTCCGCAGTGACGGAGCCCTGGGGGTCTGTGCCGTACAGCAGGGTCTGTCGTGAACGCAGAGCCGGTCCCGGCATAATAGGAACTTGGGTGATATAATTATGCATATCCATTATTTGCTCTGTTAAAAAGGCGGAATAACCCACATTACCAGAAACGCAGGTTATTCAATATAAAGAATCAGACCTTCAGGTTATTCTTCAGTGTGAAGCTCATTTTCTGCATCAACCATAAAACTTTCCCCTATAGTCATTTCCCCACACCTAATAAATCGGGTGCTTTTATCACCCCTCATTTCACAGCGAAGTTTGCCATCTTTATAATATCTATAAACATGACTATCTCCTTCAGTTACCCTGTACGCTTTTCCATCAGGTCCATATTCGTATTCAGTGCATTGTGTTTCATCATCACTCTGGATACGGCTTAGCAGACCAAGGTTATCATAATAAAAATTGAGTCCGTCACCATCATTTGTCACATTACCCTCTTCGTCATAACGCAGAATGAGAGGAGAGTTATGCCCCGGATAACCCGTCCGGCTGTTCTCAACACAAATCAGTTTTACAGGATCAGCAGAATCGTAGCCATAGGTGGTGACATTTACCGTATTATCCAGGAATTCAGTGGTGACCGTTAATAAATTATCCAGTGCATCATATACAAACTCTTGTTTTTGATAAAGTGAGCCTTGTTCATTGAGGCCACTCTGCATCATCAAAAGCAAGAATACTGTGTCATACAAGACGCCCACGCATATCATATTCCATTGTCTCCTCGCGCAGGATATTTCCGGCACTATCCTCCAGGCGTTTTGATACGAGCTTATTGTCCGCTCTGTACATAAAGAATACAGAGCGTGTGGTATCGCCGGCAAGCGTACTAATTACCCAGGTTTGCTGCGCTGGCCTGCCAAATTCGTCATAAGCAGTAAAGGTCGTAATTCGGTTACCGTTATCAGCAGAAATTACCGTACGCTCCTTTTCGCGTCCCAGGCTGTCGTAAAAAAGATTAACTTCGACATCTGTATCCTTTTGACTGACTAAACGACCAAGCTGGTCATACAGATAAGTTGTAGTCACGCCATCTTGAGCCTTAATCCATGATGGAATAGTCTTGTATTCCAATATTCTGCTTCAACATTGAATTATACCTTTGCTAAAGAATTAAAATAAACGTCATACGGAGTATGGTCCATTGCACAAATTCATATGAGTATGCGCAGCAGAAGTCATAAATGATAAATTAACTTGACCTGAAGTGATTGATAACACAAGCGAAATAACCACTTTGATTACATAAGTAAAAAGCACCTGAAGAGACAGGTGCCTGAAAATAATCACCATTTAAAAGGAACGATATTTCTTACGCCGGTCTTATCGATCTTAATGCCGACAGGATGACCGTTTCCATAAATATCATATAAATAAAGCTTTTCTTGATAATTACGTACTGCACCGCCATATGGTTCATTAACAAGAACTAAATCCACCTTCACAAAAACTCCGCCTATGATCACCTTACCCTTTTCAGGGCGACCAACTCTGTTGAAATGGTATCTGGTAAATTCGTCAGTGCTCATAACATCATGTTCACCATTATATGTTATATATTTCGGCCAGTTATGCTTATATTGTTCCTCTCCCGGCTGACCAACATACGTGTACATTAATTCAACACCGTCATTTTTGCCAGCGTCATTATATAAAGAAAAGTACGTATGGTATCCGGGATAGTTTAAGGCAAGGTTAAAATCAATAATCATCCCATTTACAGGTTCACAATACAACTTTCCTTCGTAGAAAAAACTAAATTTTGCATCATGCACTAACTGATTTCTAAGTACATCTTCACCACCAACTTCAAGCAATTCACAATAACAGGAGATATCAAAATTTTTCAGCTGTACCGGGATGACGGTTACAAAGCTATTAAATTTCCCCTGGCCGTCACCGGACGGATCCCCTTCCGGTGCTTCGCGACTGTTCGTCGTAACAGTAATGGACCCATCCGGGCTGGTAATCTTAGCTGCAAAAGTTCGATTAATTCCGGATGGTGCTGAACATGATAAAAAAAGCTTGGTAACAGGACTCATTTTTACAAGGTCTGGTTCAGCGGCACGTTCAACAGAAACAGGCAGATCGCGTAAGATAACTCCGGTTGCTGACAATTCTTTAGGGATATCTTCTTCATTAGGAATTTTATAGGAATTCTCTTCAGTATTTTCTGTTGCTGATAGTCCGATATAAGAAAGAATATCGTGGTTCCATTCATAGCCACGATGAGTGAAAGAGCTGTACCAGTTACCCGTGAAACCATTACCGTGCGGAATTTCTTCTCCAGTATGATAATCAATTAAGCGAATATATGAAAGGGCTTCAGGGTTTAAAAGTACCTCCTTTCCACTGGCATCCAGTGCACGAACATCAATTTCAAATGTTAATTGCTGACGCCCATTGTTGAATAACTTAACGGAACCATCAAATTCTGGCTGATGAACATGCCGAATTTTGAATTTATCAATCTGGGCCCAGGATGTTGCTGCATTGGGAGAGTTATTAAATTGTTCCATAAATCCTCACATATGATTGTGGTAAAAATTAGTCTGAAATAATAATTTCGTTTCGTTGATCGGCAACGAATAAGATTTTTAGCTTATGCGTAGTGCCATGAATGTCAGTAACGCTAAGTAAACATGGTCCGCCAAAACCAGAAGGATAATCGCCTTGCCTGATGTCATTCCGCCCGCACATAACGATCATGCATTTATTGGGGTCTGTATAACTTTTTGTTAATTCAGGAAGTGGCTGACTGCCTGTCGGGACCTGATTTTCGTCTGAATTCCACTGAATGAGGGTTTCGCCAGGACTGGCGAAACCAATGAAACAGGGGGTGCGGTCATCAACATCAGGTGTTTGCCAGTGGATCATACCCGCAGGATCCGCATCAAGTTTACGCAATGCGAGCTGGCGGGAGCCATCCGGTGAGAGAGAAAGAAAAATACCCTGATTGAAAATAGCCGCCTGTGGGATATCAGTCGAATCAATGATGTCAACAGGCGATCCCAGTAAAAAACGAGAAGCGTCGTAATAAACTGGTGGATGTACGTTAATCTCTGGTGTCAGCGGTAAGGGGAACACAGGAGTCATAGGTTCACCAGAAGAATCAAACGACTCACCGTTAGTAATAAAAACCTTTCCATTATCGCCAGTAACTTTAACAGCAATTTTAAGAGGTGATGCATAGGGGTCATTGCAGGAAAGATAAAAATCAAAAACCTCACCTCCGGCCATAGTGCCCTGACTATTTGATTTTACACCCGTAACTGAAGCTTGATAGTAGTCAAAACGAATATCACGTATCCGGGAAGCTTTCCATCCAAGCTCATTGTATTTATCAAAGGGGATAACTGTTTCTTTATCATAGTAATCGACAAGACATAATTTGTCTTTTTCAGATCCCGTTAGTTTAACAGGGTCCTTTCCGACGCGGGCTTCCACATAAAAGCGGACCAGAACCTGCTGGTTCCCATTACCTGTAACATGTGGATTAGAAATAGTTACTTCAGGCCGATCAATTACCCAGGTCTGATTACTATTATTAAAATCACTATTTAACACATGTTCTCCTTTAAATTATAAAAAAACTAAAGCCACATACAGATTGAAATAATGATGTTCTATCGGACACCATTCATTACTCTAAAAACTGGCATTGTAAGAATTTAAAAAACAACCCTCCCAAACCAAATTATTCTTAAAAAATAAAAATGATAGCGCATGGCTATTAAAGACTCACAACCATCTAAAGCAGGGTAATTATTGGTATTTCAGGTTGATTTATTTCCTTAGAGCTTGACCCAGAAGTTTCGCATATTTTTAATCAGTGATTGATTAGGCATCTAAAATAAATTGAAGACTTTCCTTTATAATTACTTTCAACATAAACAATGATTGGAACTAAAGAATTATTAAATAAATATGTTTTTAATCCGGTGAATCAATTTAAAATTCAGTATAGAAACCCTCTAACTCTCTAATAATCAGAAGTGAGGGCATCATGGAGTAAGTGCAGCAATTGCTCTGTTTGTATGTTGCGTTCTTAACTTAAGCCCATTAAATCCGCCATTAATACGCCGCGTCAGACCGCTAATATCATTCCTGTCAGCAAAGTAGTTACAATTATTGTTTTTCCAGAACCAGCCCGCAGAACATGCAGCGTTAATAGGATCTAAGAGTAGTTCTGGTTTTTCCTCAAGATCGAGTCCCAAATCTTCGCCACATGCAATATAATTCCAGCGAAAAGTTAATTGCTTTAGCCCTCGCCCACGATATTTCCAGCCATCTCCATTAGCATTGTTACCGTATCTGTTACCATAAACAATATC
Source organism: Erwinia aphidicola (assembly GCF_024169515.1). Classification (NCBI taxonomy): domain Bacteria; kingdom Pseudomonadati; phylum Pseudomonadota; class Gammaproteobacteria; order Enterobacterales; family Erwiniaceae; genus Erwinia; species Erwinia aphidicola. Next base: position 43,617 of record NZ_JAMKCQ010000002.1, read on the forward strand.
TTCCTCACCCTTTATCGGGGATGTACCTTTCGTAAAAAAATGATGGGTTATTGAGCGTTGTAAAACTAAGGCAGTGCATCCGGATGAAACCAGTTCCATCTTAGCCTCTCTGTACGACTCCTTGACCGAATTTCTTCAAAATCAAGAGTCCTGTAAAGGAATTGATTATCATGACTAAATGCCTTTGCGTGAATATACCCCGGCGGAGCCATATATTTATTAACAGATATGCTTGCAGGTGGTATGCCTTGCTCCATTAGCATCGCCTGCAACCTTCCTGCATGTACACCTTGCGTCTGGCCAAGCAGGGCCTTCTGCGCACGCAGGGTGTGATAATCTTGTTCAAAATGTAGCCGCGGATTACTGGTATACCCTACGCGGACTGGATTCTTAATCACCTCCGGGTTAAAAATCCGATTTATCGTTATTGGTGGGATATTATTTGCGACTTTGCTGGCCATCGTTGAGGATGTTGCTGCCAGATTTGCCATGTCCCTGCCGGGAAGGTTTTCAAGGATTTTCCGGAAAGCCACAGAGGGAAGTTGCTCCAGTGCCGAATTACCGGCTTCTGGAGCCATCAATACTACCCCATGCCTGCGCGCCCTGCCGCCGGCATGCTGCAGCCGATGTTGCCAGCGGCCTACAAAGCGACCGGTACGAGCCACAGCCTTACCAGCACGGGGGACCATAGCGGCCCCGGCAGAGGCAAGACCGGTACCGAATGCCACCCAGCCCAGGATATTCATTGCCTTTTTATCCCCTGTGGCCAGCGCCACGGTCGCTCCCACCTCGGCAGCCAGCGAGACAACATCCAGCGCAAGACCGGCGGTCAGGGCGAGGCCTGATGCGGTGGACATGGCCGCCGCCAGGCTGCCTGTCGCAGCAACAGCGGCGGCCCCGAGCAGGGCTCCACCGGTCACCACCGTGCCCACCACAGCGCCGACAATGCCCAGGGCGGCCCCGAGCCAGTCAAGCCAGCTGTTGCCCGTCGGGTCAATACGGTTAACCGGGTCCCCGCCACAGTAGGCATAGCGGTTAAGACCGCCAGCCCCGAAAGGACTCAGGGGGTCGGCGGAGAGGAAGCGGCGCAGGCGTGGGCTGTAGAGGCGGTTACCGAGCCGGTACAGGTCGTGGTTCTCACGGACTTCGCCGGCAAAGGCGGTACGTCCGGTGGCGCCGCCGGGGCGGCGGGTGCCCCAGGCCCCGTAGACGGGGAGGGCGGTGCGGAGACCGGCCTCCGCAGTGACGGAGCCCTGGGGGTCTGTGCCGTACAGCAGGGTCTGTCGTGAACGCAGAGCCGGTCCCGGCATAATAGGAATTATAATTTTTCTATGCATCTTTTAATCCTTGCTTAATATCATATTATGCCATGAATAGCACAAAGGAATTCGACTTTTTTACTAATCCAGTAACTCAGTTGCGGAAGCACATCATGATTAAAGCACTTCAATTAGAATTGATAAATATATAGCACTCTGGCGGTTTTATAAAACACCACAATTTAAAGCATGGGTGTATTGTTTGCTTCTATTTTCTGGCCACTATCTCAATATACTAAAATTTGGCGGCCAGAACCCTAATTTACGAGGATTGATAATTTCATTTTCTGGATACACATATTGTGGCCCAAAAGTAATTAAAGGTGAAAGCATTAAGGCGATGACGCACATTCTCGGCATAATGTTTTGTTATAAAAGTGAAATCGCATAATGGTCTGGAATTAATGTCTGGTCTAATTAATCCTGCTAATGTGAGCTTAAACTTTTAAACGAGCAGTAAATCTCTGGGGTAGTCGCCCCTACCTCTTGCGAAAAAAATTCAAAAACCCAAAGCATCCTGCGCGTCTGTTTTCTCGATTAATCGCCTCCGCCCCTAGCCTCTGAAGCCTTTCAAGCTGAACACTGTTAAGCCGTTCTAATGGGTTTGGAGTTTTTTCATACCAGAATTCGAAAAAATTGTCCATAACTGCATTTGTATCCGTTTCATTATCAAAATTTATAAAGCGAAGTGAATTTTTATCAACTTTCACTTCAGGAACATACGAACTGTTAGAGGCCTTAACCTGTACTGCTGTTATATTTTGGATATCGTTTTTATTTGCTGATGCAGCAAGCACGACAGGAGATGAGGAATTACTGTCTGCTGCGACAAGGGCGTATTTATTTGCATTCAAATAACTATCTGTCAGAAACAGATCCTTTGTGAAGCCGCTTTCAATGATTTTAGCCGCATTGTTCTGACTGGTACCATGGTAACCAATACGTACTATATTTTCGGACGTACCAGGGCTTTGATGCAAACTTTCAGAAAATGCTTTTCTGCGCGTCCTGCCGCCGGCATGCTGCAGCCGATGTTGCCAGCGGCCCACAAAGCGACCGGTACGAGCCACAGCCTTACCAGCACGGGGGACCATAGCGGCCCCGGCAGAGGCAAGACCGGTACCGAATGCCACCCAGCCCAGGATATTCATTGCCTTTTTATCCCCTGTGGCCAGCGCCACGGTCGCTCCCACCTCGGCAGCCAGCGAGACAACATCCAGCGCAAGACCGGCGGTCAGGGCGAGGCCTGATGCGGTGGACATGGCCGCCGCCAGGCTGCCTGTCGCAGCAACAGCGGCGGCCCCGAGCAGGGCTCCACCGGTCACCACCGTGCCCACCACAGCGCCGACAATGCCCAGGGCGGCCCCGAGCCAGTCAAGCCAGCTGTTGCCCGTCGGGTCAATACGGTTAACCGGGTCCCCGCCACAGTAGGCATAGCGGTTAAGACCGCCAGCCCCGAAAGGACTCAGGGGGTCGGCGGAGAGGAAGCGGCGCAGGCGTGGGCTGTAGAGGCGGTTACCGAGCCGGTACAGGTCGTGGTTCTCACGGACTTCGCCGGCAAAGGCGGTACGTCCGGTGGCGCCGCCGGGGCGGCGGGTGCCCCAGGCCCCGTAGACGGGGAGGGCGGTGCGGAGACCGGCCTCCGCAGTGACGGAGCCCTGGGGGTCTGTGCCGTACAGCAGGGTCTGTCGTGAACGCAGAGCCGGTCCCGGCATAATAGGAACTTGGGTGATATAATTATGCATATCCATTATTTCCTCTGTTAAAAAGGCGGAATAACCCACATTACCAGAAACGCAGGTTATTCAATATAAAGAATCAGACCTTCAGGTTATTCTTCAGTGTGAAGCTCATTTTCTGCATCAACCATAAAACTTTCCCCTATAGTCATTTCCCCACACCTAATAAATCGGGTGCTTTTATCACCCCTCATTTCACAGCGAAGTTTGCCATCTTTATAATATCTATAAACATGACTATCTCCTTCAGCTACCCTGCACGCTTTTCCATCAGGTCCATATTCGTATTCAGTGCATTGTGTTTCATCATCACTCTGGATACGGCTTAGCAGACCAAGGTTATCATAATAAAAATTGAGTCCGTCACCATCATTTGTCACATTACCCTCTTCGTCATAACGCAGAATGAGAGGAGAGTTATGCCCCGGATAACCCGCCCGGCTGTTCTCAACACAAATCAGTTTTACAGGATCAGCAGAATCGTAGCCATAGGTGGTGACATTTACCGTATTATCCAGGAATTCAGTGGTGACCGTTAATAAATTATCCAGTGCATCATATACAAACTCTTGTTTTTGATAAAGTGAGCCTTGTTCATCTTGAGGCCACTCTGCATCATCAAAAGCAAGAATACTGTGGCATACAAGACGCCCACGCATATCATATTCCATTTTCTCCTCGCGCAGGATATTTCCGGCACTATCCTCCAGGCGTTTTGATACGAGCTTATTGTCTGCTCTGTACATAAAGAATACAGAGCGTGTGGTATCGCCGGCAAGCGTACTAATTACCCAGGTTTGCTGCGCCGGCCTGCCAAATTCGTCATAAGCAGTAAAGGTCGTAATTCGGTTACCGTTATCAGCAGAAATTACCGTACGCTCCTTTTCGCGTCCCAGGCTGTCGTAAAAAAGATTAACTTCGACATCTGTATCCTTTTGACTGACTAAACGACCAAGCTGGTCATACAGATAAGTTGTAGTCACGCCATCCTGAGCCTTAATCTGCATGAGCCGTCCGCCTGGCGTTACTGTCTGTGTAACCTGCCGTTTCTGGTCACCGATAATAGCATGATCGGCATGCATCACATTCCCCAGCAAATCATATGTCAGTTTTACAGCCCCCCCGCTGGTCTGAGTTTTAATCAGGCGGCCAGTTAAGGGATGATACTGGTTTTCTACATAAGGCTGGTTATCATTACCTGAAGAAAGCGTTAATGGGGCTTCACCCAGTGCGGATTCCCAAACCATTTTCAATTCGGATCCGTCAGCACGAATAGTACTGGCCGGGCTCATTTGTACATCTTCATAGATATTGTAACTGACTGAGCCACCCACCTCCTCCGTAAGCACGCGTCCCAGACCATCGTAGACACGACGGCCCAGCATGACTGGTTCACTTCCCAGTGAAGCATGCTGCACATAAATAGCTTCCGGATAGTCGTCGCTAAGGTGTGGCGGGTAACTCCGTTTTACTAAAGTTTTATCCGGAAGAACGCTCTCAATGAGGCGATCTTCATCATCCCAGCGCTGGAGAGTAATTTGTCCGCATGCGTCAGTTAAGCTCAGACAACGACCCAGTCCGTCATAAGTCCAGCTCATCTCATTTGCCGGATGACGAAGACGTTTGCAGTCACGTTTGCCTCTCTCAGTACGCAGCGTTGTTCCATCGGCGCTTTTTTCTGTGAGGGTATAGGCTGTTTCTTCTCCGTTAGGATCCTCAAGCCAGGCCAGAGTACTGACGACAACCTGACCATTCTTTAGGGTGAATTCTGTTTCCTGAACAGCGCAGACACCGTCAGGTCGAATTTCACGCCGGATTTCACCTAGACTGTTATATTCATAACTCGTTTTTAAATGCAGTGGGTCAATACCCGGCATCCCCGGATCGACCTCAGTTTCCGCAATAACTTGGCCAAGCGAATTATATTCACTCGTTTTAACTATTACCGGTACACCATCATGTCCCGGAGCGTCAAGTACAACGGGGCGTCCCAGACTGTCAAATCGGGTGTAATATACGAGGCCCGTAGGATCTGTTGTTTGCTGCCAGGCTTCCCCTTTCTGCATCTGGTATTTCCACGACGTTATGGCTTCAAACTCAGTTCCTGGCATTGAATTTATAGAGACCTTACGACCGAGTGCGTCGTAGCTAATGCGGGTCTCCGTATTATTCAACCCCACAGTGCTTAAGGTCAGGCCAGTCTGTAATTGCCGGGTTTCAGATGTGGTTACACAGATCCCGTCATGAGTGGTCAGAGTGGTATAAGTATTCAGTTCTCCGGCAACACGATCCAGGACATAGCGGTATTCTCGCTTGGCAGTATGACCATTTCGGGTTGATCGCTCTTCCAGTAAACTTCCATGCTGCTCCCCCCCGTCGGTATAAAAATATTGCTTATTCTCTTCAATAAGCCTTGTTGTCCCATTCTCTGTAGCCCAGACAGTTTCGCCACTGGCCTGGATATAATACTCTGTCTTATGGGCATAGCCTGTACGTTGTTGAATACCTTCGCGCAACGGAACGCGGGTATAAACATAGTTTGTCTGACGAACGGGGCCACCTCGTTCATCAGGCATCAGTGTAAGCGATTTGAGTCGGTGGACCTTACCGTGCGGATCTGGAGGACACAGCTCTGTACCAGCCGGACAGCTTGCACCGGCAGGCGGATAATATTCTCTTGCAACGGTTTGACCACTTGCGCTGTCGTAACGTGTTTTAAGATTACCATACTCATCATAGGTGGTTGTAACCTCTGTGATTAATACGGTTTCGGGAGCACTGGTCATCCATTGTCGCGTCATAACCGTGCGGGGTAACTGGCAATAGGGTAGCTGGGCTTCAAATGGCTGAGTCACATCGTCGTGATAGGTTGTTAAAACTTCATGTACATAATCAGTATAGCTCGACGTCTCACGGGTGATCAGATGAAAGCGGTTGTATTGACGTTCAGTAATGCATAGCGGGTTATCGTCACTGTCATATAGCGTTTCAGTAGAGCCGTAAATAAAATCCTCGCGGCCAGTCCAGTGAAGCAGATTATCTTCACTGTCGCGCCAGTTGCTGATTGCCGGATAACCATAGTAGTTTGAATTACCGTTCAGATTATACTGGAACTGACTTTCATGGACTTTTCTGTTTAAAGAGTCATCTTCCCAGAGCGTGCGAAGTATCACTGCGGGCATAGTACTGCGTGGAGCACCGGAAGGAAGTGTCATGGCAGATTCATCGTACTGCACCCGTTCATGGGCTCCAAAAGGCTGGGTAACTGAATTCAGGAGCAATAAGCTTGGTGACGATGTGGTTTCATAAGTGAAATTCCATTCAACTTCTTCATGCGCTTTAACCTGATATGCGTTATAAGTCTGAAGAGTGGGTAGTGAGATGCGGACGAGGCGCTCATTTTCACAATGAAACAACATCTGGGTGGCATAACTAGTGTTTGGGTGCAGCGTCAGAGACGAAACGAAATCATAATCCACGTTCAGGAGAGCGGTTTTATTATCATCATAAATAGAAATCAGCCTGATATCGTCTGTACCGAAAGACTGCCATTCCATGAAAATGCTGCTGCCATCTGTGCCAATGAGGTTTGTTGTGACTAAGCGGCTTCCTCCATCAGGCGCTTCAAGGATCTCGATTATTCCTGAACTGTAATGTGAAATAACGGCCCGATACGGGTTCTCAACAATCAATGAAAACGAGTCAAGTTTACGATCGGGAAAAGTACATTCCTCGCCCTGAGTCCAGGGGTCAATACGGAAACGCTCGCCTGAAGAAAGCTGCAGAAGATTTGCAGACAAATCCAGACTGGTAACAGATAATCCCCAGCCAACGCCAAAACCTGTGTTACGGTTGTTCAGTGCACTAAATGAAAGGGAGACTACAGAGCCAGGTCCACGCAGACAATTACCTTCACCAACAGGCAGAGAAATTGATGCAGAGTAAAGTCCCGTACGCGGGTCAACACCAGCCTCAATACTGCTGAGAAAATTTTGTGCAGTCGAATGTACGGCCCCTGTATCCATGATGGAATAGTCTTGTATTCCAATATTCTGCTTCAACATTGAATTATACCTTTGCTAAAGAATTAAAATAAACGTCATACGGAGTATGGTCCATTGCACAAATTCATATGAGTATGCGCAGCAGAAGTCATAAATGATAAATTAACTTGACCTGAAGTGATTGATAACACAAGCGAAATAACCACTTTGATTACATAAGTAAAAAGCACCTGAAGAGACAGGTGCCTGAAAATAATCACCATTTAAAAGGAACGATATTTCTTACGCCGGTCTTATCGATCTTAATGCCGACAGGATGACCGTTTCCATAAATATCATATAAATAAAGCTTTTCTTGATAATTACGTACTGCACCGCCATATGGTTCATTAACAAGAACATAATCCACCTTCACAAAAACTCCGCCTATGATCACCTTACCCTTTTCAGGGCGACCAACTCTGTTGAAATGGTATCTGGTAAATTCGTCAGTGCTCATAACATCATGATCACCATTATATGTTAAATATTTCGGCCAGTTATGCTTATATTGTTCCTCTCCCGGCTGACCAACATACGTGTACATTAATTCAATACGGTCATCTTTGCCAGCGTCATTATATAAAGAAAAGTACGTATGGTATCCGGGATAGTTTAAGGCAAGGTTAAAATCAATAATCATCCCATTTACAGGTTCACAATACAACTTTCCTTCGTAGAAAGAAATAAATGTTGAATCATGCACTAACTGATTGTTAAGTACATCTTCACCACCAACTTCAAGCAATTCACAATAACAGGAGATATCAAAATTTTTCAGCTGTACCGGGATGACGGTTACAAAGCTATTAAATTTCCCCTGGCCGTCACCGGACGGATCCCCTTCCGGTGCTTCGCGACTGTTCGTCGTAACAGTAATGGACCCATCCGGGCTGGTAATCTTAGCTGCAAAAGTTCGATTAATTCCGGATGGTGCTGAACATGATAAAAAAAACTTGGTAACAGGACTCATTTTTACAAGGTCTGGTTCAGCGGCACGTTCAACAGAAACAGGCAGATCGCGTAAGATAACTCCGGTTGCTGACAATTCTTTAGGGATATCTTCTTCATTAGGAATTTTATAGGAATTCTCTTCAGTATTTTCTGTTGCTGATAGTCCGATATAAGAAAACATATCGTGGTTCCATTCATAGCCACGATGAGTGAAAGAGCTGTACCAGTTACCCGTGAAACCATTACCGTGCGGAATTTCTTCTCCAGTATGATAATCAATTAAGCGAATATATGAAAGGGCTTCAGGGTTTAAAAGCACCTCCTTTCCACTGGCATCCAGTGCACGAACATCAATTTCAAATGTTAATTGCTGACGCCCATTGTTGAATAACTTAACGGAACCATCAAATTCTGGCTGATGAACATGCCGAATTTTGAATTTATCAATCTGGGCCCAGGATGTTGCTGCATTGGGAGAGTTATTAAATTGTTCCATAAATCCTCACATATGATTGTGGTAAAAATTAGTCTGAAATAATAATTTCGTTTCGTTGACCGGCAACGAATAAGATTTTTAGCTTATGCGTAGTGCCATGAATGTCAGTAACGCTAAGTAAACATGGTCCGCCAAAACCAGAAGGATAATCGCCTTGCCTGATGTCATTCCGCCCGCACATAACGATCATGCATTTATTGGGGTCTGTATAACTTTTTGTTAGTTCAGGAAGTGGCTGACTGCCTGTCGGGACCTGATTTTCGTCTGAATTCCACTGAATGAGGGTTTCGCCAGGACTGGCGAAACCAATGAAACAGGGGGTGCGGTCATCAACATCAGGTGTTTGCCAGTGGATCATACCCGCAGGATCCGCATCAAGTTTACGCAATGCGAGCTGGCGGGAGCCATCCGGTGAGAGAGAAAGAAAAATACCCTGATTGAAAATAGCCGCCTGTGGGATATCAGTCGAATCAATGATGTCAACAGGCGATCCCAGTAAAAAACGAGAAGCGTCGTAATAAACTGGTGGATGTACGTTAATCTCTGGTGTCAGCGGTAAGGGGAACACAGGAGTCATAGGTTCACCAGAAGAATCAAACGACTCACCGTTAGTAATAAAAACCTTTCCATTATCGCCAGTAACTTTAACAGCAATTTTAAGAGGTGATGCATAGGGGTCATTGCAGGAAAGATAAAAATCAAAAACCTCACCTCCGGCCATAGTGCCCTGACTATTTGATTTTACACCCGTAACTGAAGCTTGATAGTAGTCAAAACGAATATCACGTATCCGGGAAGCTTTCCATCCAAGCTCATTGTATTTATCAAAGGGGATAACTGTTTCTTTATCATAGTAATCGACAAGACATAATTTGTCTTTTTCAGATCCCGTTAGTTTAACAGGGTCCTTTCCGACGCGGGCTTCCACATAAAAGCGGACCAGAACCTGCTGGTTCCCATTACCTGTAACATGTGGATTAGAAATAGTTACTTCAGGCCGATCAATTACCCAGGTCTGATTACTATTATTAAAATCACTATTTAACACATGTTCTCCTTTAAATTATAAAAAAACTAAAGCCACATACAGATTGAAATAATGATGTTCTATCGGACACCATTCATTACTCTAAAAACTGGCATTGTAAGAATTTAAAATACAACCCTCCCAAACCAAATTATTCTTAAAAAATAAAAATGATAGCGCATGGCTATTAAAGACTCACAACCATCTAAAGCAGGGTAATTATTGGTATTTCAGGTTGATTTATTTCCTTAGAGCTTGACCCAGAAGTTTCGCATATTTTTAATCAGTGATTGATTAGGCATCTAAAATAAATTGAAGACTTTCCTTTATAATTACTTTCAACATAAACAATGATTGGAACTAAAGAATTATTAAATAAATATGTTTTTAATCCGGTGAATCAATTTAAAATTCAGTATAGAAACCCTCTAACTCTCTAATAATCAGAAGTGAGGGCATCATGGAGTAAGTGCAGCAATTGCTCTGTTTGTATGTTGCGTTCTTAACTTAAGCCCATTAAATCCGCCATTAATACGCCGCGTCAGACCGCTAATATCATTCCTGTCAGCAAAGTAGTTACAATTATTGTTTTTCCAGAACCAGCCCGCAGAACATGCAGCGTTAATAGGATCTAAGAGTAGTTCTGGTTTTTCCTCAAGATCGAGTCCCAAATCTTCGCCACATGCAATATAATTCCAGCGAAAAGTTAATTGCTTTAGCCCTCGCCCACGATATTTCCAGCCATCTCCATTAGCATTGTTACCGTATCTGTTACCATAAACAATATTCGCGATAGCTATCTGACGCTCAACCGGCAAAACGAGTTCCCAGTGTTTTCTTCCTAACTCTGTACGCTGTTGCTCCGTTAGTCTGGATCCAAAAATCTTCAACCCCTCTGATGAATAGTTAAATGATTCCTGAATCATTTGAAACCCCATCGATTCAACAGAAATTTGTGCAATGAAATGGGCCTGGCGTAATGGAGTATTAATAAAGCATGTCTCCATAGCCACCATAACCGGATAAAACCATTTCTGTACAAGCTCATCCGTTATTCCTGCGGCGACTTTAAATTCATCCTGTGTCATAAATCCTCTTTCGTGCTTACTCTTATTTAATGCATTGCTCTCTAATATAATCCTGCAGACCGAGAATCATTTTTTCTGCTCTGACAAGGTCCTTGCGGTGGGTGAAATAACCCTGTTCAGCGTCCTGAGTAAGTCTGGGGGAGGCTGCATCATCCATGCCGGAGGTGGCGGAGGAGGAGGGCAATTGTTGCTCACAGTTTGCTGAGATGTGCAACCGCTGAGTACCAGAGTTAATCCGACTGTGCAAATCATCAATTTTAATATTTTCATCGTGCAATGCTCGCGTATAGTGTTTATCAAGTTCAGAAATTTGTTTCAACTGGTTGAGCTGTTTTTCATATAAAGTCTTTAAATCAGCCAGCTTTACTTCATAAACCGAGGCGCGGACCTTTTCTTTTTTCCACGACACGACCATTATTCCAGTGAAGGAAACATGCATTAAGATAAAAGTAAAAATTATCAGATATTTAAACCGCAAAAAAAATAGCGATAACATATCTCAAGCCTCTTCCTGAATATCTTTCATTTTTTTATCTTTTTTTTCGCTTTCCGTTTTAAGCCGCATGAACTGAAGTACAGATGAAATACCAACATAACCTAAAAAAACCGAGGCAGGAAATGCGAGGTCTGGTTGCCATTCCATGGCAACCAGGACCTCACTGATTCCGAAGGCAGCCATGGCACACATACCTCCTTCTGCGCAGGTATTTTTAAACGATTCGCCATGATAAATACATCTTAAAACAGCCATCGTACCACCTGAAAGAGCGTAACCAAGCGGGCCTTTGTTTTCCCGGACCCATAGTAATATTTCTGCAAAAATCATTTTTGGATATGACATATGTTACCTTTAATAATAATTAAACGCTAATAATGAATTAAAAATATATTTACAATTGCATTTACACCAACAAAATAATCAAAATTCATCATAGTTAATTTTCTTTAACTCTGTTTCAACTTTGGCCTCTTCTTGATGACAGCGAGCAACAAGCATGTTAAAAAACGGTTTAACTTCTTTATATGCTTTGCTTTTACCGACAGGCCATAATGGTTTTAATCTTCCAAGAACGCTTGAAAAGGGCAGCCTTGTATATCCTTTACCGTGACATTTCGAACAGTTCTTCATCACCGGCAATCCAACAAGCTCCGTTTTTTCTCTGTTTATGACCTTTCCCCTGCCCCGACATTGGCATGCGCTTGATACGTAACCTTTACCTTTACAGTCATGACACAATACCCGTACAACTTCTCGAATCTGTCGCCATTTTCCTTTGATTTCAGTTGTTGATTTTGCATTTTCTTCAACTAGAACTGGTGAGCACGCCTTATTCTTGCTGAAGCAATTTGTAAATACTTCAGCTTCTAAAAAACCCATAGAACTACAGTTCTTACAAGGCCTTGTAGTTGCTGCACTCCTGGCAAAGTCTTCAAATGCGCTCGCACAAATAATTTCTAAAACAGATTTTCTCTGTGAGGGTGAGAGTTTTTTTAATGAAGGAACTGATTCGCAGTTTTCAATTGCTATTTGATATAAAAAATCAAAAGATTTATCTGGTTTGTTAATTTTTATTTTTGCGAGAAAAAGCTCTAATCCAATAAGATTCTCACCTCTAAGAAAGGCCAGGGAAGCAACAATATCGGATTTATTTTTTCTTACAGGATTTTTTTTTGAAGGTATATCAATTGCACCTGCAACAGATGATGGCATAAATGCACGACTGATTAGCTCAAGCTTCATTGTTATCTCCTAAACTATGAAAAATACGTTAATATCCCTTATGACCTCAACACATAAACTCTAGTAAATACAGCAAGTAAGAGTTAATGTTGTTTATTTGTATTTCTTAGTTTTGTCAGTTCCAGTAAAATGAACCATGTAGCTCTGGCCTTTTCATATAACATAAGTGTAAATTCATAAATGTATTTATATCAACACTGTAAAGATGAAACTGATTTCTTACTAATCACCTGCCTCCTGTAAATATAAATTACAGATACTGATGCTAATTTACAATAGATTGGTAAGTGAAATTTCAAAATTCTTAAATTTATATGTTCAATTTCTATAATAGGTAACAAAGATGAAGGTATTTAGCCAAAAACTACAAAAGGTGCTCCATGAACAGGGTATCAGCCAGTCAGAATTTGCTCGCCTGATAGGTGTTACCTCTCAGTCAGTAAATGGATGGTGTACGTCCCGAACTTTTCCTAGGAGTGAAGTACTGGAAAAAATCCCAGGGCTGACTGGCAAGCCTCTGTTCTGGTTCTTTATGACAGAAGAAGATGAAAAAAACTTTTAATTCCATGAAGTTATAAATGTGAGTTCATCATTATTAGCTACTCAATTATAAATAAAGTATAAAGACGATATGCCCTAAGGAAACAAAAGACTTTCCATTTATTTATCAGATTGGTTAAGTATCCCATCCCTCAGGGCAGGAGGAGAAATAGTGAAGCGTGCTGTTAACGCTAAAGTATATTTCTACTCTTTGAGAGATTTTTTTCGGTTAATCAATCATATTACATGATGCTATTCACACACATACTTGATATTGATAAATAACTTTATGGAAAGTAAGCTTGTACACTATAAAAAATCACATGCAATCATGGAAGCTGGAATAATAGGAGTCCTAATGAAAGAAAGTTTATTTCCCTTAGAACTGCAATATTATATTCTGTGTTCTCTTCTCAGATTTTCTCCATTAGCTCTAATGGGGAGGTAATATTATAATTGCTTTTCTAATATCAGTGATCATCAAATGCTTATAAATATTGAAATACTGGTATCTGACGGTCATATCAAAGAAAAGGCTATACATAAGATGGAAAATCAAGCTTATATAAATCTCTGAACGTAGCGCCCCTTCGGGGCGAGCACGGCAGCGTTGCTGCCTCAACAGTCTTTAAGCCCCCTACCTCACATCAACGTCGGTGCCGCCTGATCGCCCCCGCGCTGATATCCGCATAAATTAGCACGCCTGCGACGTGAGCACGCTGACGCCGAGGCCCTTTTCCCATTACCTGCCACCCTCTATACTCTGCACAATGTACATTCCGCGACCCACAAAGCTGTTGTTCCAGCATAACGACGGCTGGAGCCAGTATCTGGATAAACATGGCGACACCCTCAGCGACTGGACCAAACTCGCCGTCGAGCGCATGCTCGCCTGCGGTACTTGCCTCATGGGCGTTCGCCGTTATTGCTGTGCCTCGCCGAACTGCACACACTCGCGCTTTTTCTGCCAGAGCTGCAAGTCCAAGGCCTGCAGCAGTTGCGGCTTCAAGGCCACCGAGCAGTGGATTGCCGAGCAGCAGCACATCCTGCCCGACTGCGACTGGCAACACATCACGTTTACCATGCCCCACCTGCTGTGGCCGTTTTTCAACAACAACTGGCCCCTGCTCAACGACCTGTTTCGCTGTGCCACCCGGGCCATGCTCCGCTGGGCCCGCCGACAGGGTATCGAGGTCGGCATCTTTTGTGCACTCCACAACTATGGCCGGCAGCTCAATCAGCACCCGCATATCCACGTCTCCGTCACCCGTGGCGGCCTCGACGTCAAACACAACACCTGGCGACAGCTTTTCTTTAAAAAGAAAGACGTAGAACAAATCTGGCGTAACGCCGTCATTTACCTGCTACGTGACAACTATACGCACATCAACCCCGGTGACCTGCCGGGCCTCGGCCATATCCTTAATGAGGACCGGTGGCGCCGCTACCTGCATGCCCAGTATCGCCGCGCCTGGAAAATCCACTTCGCCAAAAAGACCCGGGGTGCCTGGCGCAGCGTGAAATACCTCGGCCGTTACCTGAAACGACCACCGGTGGCAGCCTCGCAGTTGCGCCATTACCGCGGTGGTTCGATCGTTCATCAGTACTACGACCACAACACGCAGCAACACAAACGCCAGAAGCTAACCCAGGAAGAGATGCTACAACGCTATATCAGCCATATTCCGGCGCGGCATTTTAAAATGGTGCGGTACTACGGCTTTTTGGCCAACCGTAAACGGGGCCAACTGTTGCCGAAGGTTTACGAAGCGCTGTCGATGACGGTGCGGGATAAGCCCAAACGGCCCGGGTTCGCAGTGTTGATGAAAGGCTTCCTGGGCTCAGATCCGTACCAATGCATCCTGTGCGGCGATCGGCTGCGATTTGCCGGCGCCGAGGCTGGCAGGCATGCGACAGAATTACTGTCGACCAGGCTACAGCGGATGGAGAAAAAGCGATGGCTTCAGGCACCGGCTCTGGATAAGTGCGTCTGAAAAATGGGTTTTAGATTAAAAACACAGCAAAACCGGCATTTTTACGTATAACTCTTCGCGATACTGCACCATCAGGGGATACGGCACGCTACCGTTCATGGTCTGTTGCTCTCAAAAGAAACGATCCAAACTCCTAACCATCAAGATTTCGCCTTACCCAAAAAGGATTTAATTATGCAGTTCAGCATTGCTTAGCTAAACATCAAGGGATTCTAATGACTGAACCAAAGCTGAAAGCTATACAGAACGCATGATGGATATCTACGCACAACAAAAAACCCGCTTATGCGCTGAGGAATCCCCAGCAATGGGCGGGTAAAAAAAGACAGGCATAGAGTTTTGTGATCTACTGATTTGTGCAACCAATTCAATGAGATCACTTCTATGCCTGCTCGACAAGTATGTCAGAATTTTTTCCGCGATGCGTTAGCACCGTTTCACAAATACCGACAAAATGCTTTGCTGGATGCCACCATTGCTCTCATCAATGGCGCATCACTGACGCTGACCAGTATCGGGCGTTATTTACCCGGCACGGCTCAGGTCAAAAATAAAATCAAACGCGTTGATCGACTGCTCGGTAATGAATCTCTTCACCGCGATATCCCACTGATTTTCAGAAATATTATTGCCATGCTGACGAGCCAGCTATCTCTTTGTGTCATTGCTGTTGACTGGAGTGGATATCCATCTCAGGAATACCATTTCCTCCGCGCCAGCCTGCTCTGTGACGGACGCTCGCTTCCCCTGTTAAGCTGGATAGTCCCGTCAGAAAAACAGCAGAACTCGCAGATACAAAAAACCTTCCTGGATGCCCTTGCCGGGGCTGTAAACCCCAGGGCGAGAGTCATAATAGTTACCGATGCGGGCTTCCAGAATGCCTGGTTCCGGCATATAAGGTCACTCGGATGGGATTTTATCGGTCGCGTCAGGGGGAATATCCAGATGCGGCTGGACAGCAAAGGCGAGTGCTGGTTCAGGCGTCAGGAATTACAGGCCAGTAGCAAACCAGAATATCTGGGGCCGGGTACACTTGCCCGTTCGGAATATGCCCGATGTGATGGCCATTTTTATCTGCATAAAAAAGAGCCGAAAGGTCGGAAGAATCGTCGCTCCCGGTGCCGCATAGAGCGTAAATCCCAAATACAGGATGGACGTTCTTCGGCAAAAGAACCGTGGCTTATCTTTAGCAGTATGAATGACTTTAAACCACGGGAAATCATGAAGCTGTACAGCCGTCGCATGCAAATCGAGCAGAACTTCCGGGATGAAAAAAGCGAGCGCTTCGGGTTCGCTCTGCGTGCCAGTTACAGTCGTTCCGCGGGAAGAATGCTGGTACTGAGCCTGCTGGCGACGCTGAGCACAATAGTCCTGTGGCTTATTGGCTATCACGCTTAAAATAAAGGATTACATCTGAGATACCAGGCCAACAGCATTAAAACGCGGCGTGTCATCTCGTATCTGACGTTAGCGGAGAATGTCTTGCGACACTCCCCGCTAATTTTAAATCGAACGGTGCTGAGCACCGTTCTTAATCACCTCGCCAGAACCTACCAGAATATGGTGTTGGTTTATTAGCGCTGATTTATGGGGATCCCTCAGCGCTTATGCGGGTTTTTTGTTGTGCGTAGATATCCATCATTGGTTTTTATGCTAGCGTTTTTTCTCAGCCATTACAACTCTTTCCTCCAAAAATTTTTTTTACAGTACGTACGTTGCTTGTGAAAATTGCTCAACGCTCAATATCGCGAATCGACACGGGTTTAACAGACACCTCAGGGTCATTTAAGATGGCTTAAAGAGAGATGCCCATGAGCGGTAAGTGATATCCCGAATAGTTTAAAATTGAAGCAGTCAAACTCCATGACAACGCCCGCAGCCAGGATATATTCGGCAAGACCTGACGGACATTTCAATTTAGCTAAAACCCGGAGATTTAAAACTAGCCTCAACAGTCTGCGGCGGAATGAACAAGGGCAGCGGCGGATGGAAGGTGCTGGCCCTGAATCGCTCAACATGATCCATCGTTTCGGCATCATAATCCACATCGCGATCCATTCACCCATTGCCCGTGATCGCAACCGGCTCCAGGCAGGCTTTTCGGCTGCAGCGCAGCAGGCAGCTGAAAACGGGGTTCGACGCTCAACGGAACGGTTTCACACGTTAAGGCTTTTTTCTCCGATAAATCAAAACATTATGGACAGTGAATAATGCGCCTAAAGCGGTGTATTTTTAATCGATAAATGCCATTTATCGGACACCACTGTCTATTAATTGATTTTTCAGACGATTTTTTTCGCTTAACGTGAGTTTTCGTTCGACTGAGCATCAAACCCCGTTTTCGTACGGTTGGCCCTCAAACCCCATTGACAGCTATCTTCTATGTTTTTTTTGCATGGAGTATATCCATGATGAATACGACGATGGTATGGGATACGTTGACAACCAATCTTGCTTCAGCAACTACGATCATTGGAGGATTAGGCCCACGACCATGTGCTGAACCTATGTGTGATCTAAACGCGGCCACACCATCAATTATCGATGACATACCCTTTAAAACCTTGTGCTGGTCTGCTGCTAACATTGGATCAGAGTTCAGGCCTAAATCCGGCATTACAGTTGACCATAGAGGTGCCACTGTTAGTTTTTGTGGCATTGGTAAATTGAACTTTTCTATGTAGTGCTTCAACGTTGATTCGATTATTGAACATGCGGCAGTCACCGATGCATGTGGATCGGTTTGAATATTTTCTACAGCGCGACGAAACTCATTATCAATTGATGAGTAATCACCTAGCTTTATATAGTCTTCTAGCGTTTTAGAAATTGTTGTTGAACCAGATTTGGTTATTATTCCATTGGTCCTGTATTCCAACTGACTTCTAGACAGAGCATCAGATATCCGTTTTTGACCCTCTCTTACGGTTAGGTCTCCTCCTGCCTTGGAATATGAGTCTGGCGGCAAGTCCATATACTTTTGGATTACAAGTCCTAAAACTGAAAATGCATCTGTATCTGTATCTGGGTCATCATTGCAAATTTTAATCCAATTGCTGCATTTTGTTTCGCAATTACCCAATGGCACATCACCAGGTGCGCCAGATTCCATAAAAATACTTTCTAGTGTTGTGTGGCTATAATAGTGTGCAGCAATAACTGCTGAAACAGCCCCTATAACACTGTTAGGTATCTTATTACTCACATTCAGCCTCTTTTTTCATAAGTATTTTTTCAAATTAGTATGGAGATTGCATTAATTCCCAGGAGGTTATCCGGCCTTCCTTCCGGGCCAGTGAGAGAGCCGTCATGCCACACCAGGTAAAATGGCCGGTCTTCTGCGTAAGCGTTTCAGGTTCCACTGCGGTTGTCTCTCCGGGTGTAATTGTCATGTCTGATAAACTGTATTAATTATACCCGACGTTAACTAGGAACTGAATGTTCCCTATACCTTCTATGCGCCTGCGCATGAAGGCGACAACCAGTGTCCTGGAGAGCTCGAACGGTAAGGGTCGCCGTGACGCGGCGCAGCCGCCCTGTACTTAATAGGCTGCACAAATCCCATCCCCCGCCCTGTAAAGCCAGACCGGCTAACCGCGACGAAGAAGCCTGTCCTGCGCCGTCGGAGTGGTCCGGTCGGAGACCGGGCGTATCTCCGCGTTAGCGGGCCGTGAGGGCCGCTTACGGGTGTGTATTCAGAACCTCAAGCCACGCCTCTCAAAGCCATAAAACAGATAGTTAGAACACCCAGTTTCAAAGCCACACGGTTCCGGGCCTCTGGCCCGGGGCGGCGGGGCTTTTCAGCGGGGGTGATGTGGCGGAGTTGTGTTGCTGAGCGCCTGCCACGGTGATGCCCCGGCGTTGCCGGGGAGGTGCCCGGTTTCTTTTCTCACAGGATTGCTGAAGGCTGCATTAGTTCACGGAAAGGCTCTGAGCAAAGCGAAGAGAGCGACCCACGCCATGCGAAGCTGGCAGGGTACTCTTTCTTTAGAAAGCATATTTTATTCAGAAGTAACGTTCGAAGTTAACGATATACGGATACTGCCGTTCGAAGTTAATGATTACTGCCGCAATAGCATCGCCAGTGCTACGAAATTAACCGCACTCATTGTGGTCAATGCGCCACGCAGCGGGCGAACGTCTTGCACCAGTAGCGCTTCATGAGCTGTTTTTAGGCGGCCTGAGGACGCTGCGGGCGGTTTGATGAGTGGGATTACGGGCAGGTGCCAGCGCAGACACCGCGCTAGGCGCGGTAACGTTTCAAATCAGGTAGTTCAGACGGGGATGCCGGCGCGCTCCAGCAGCAGCCTGTAGTATTTCTCGGCGTCCGTCACGTGCAGCTGGGGATGCTCAGCCTTAACGGCCGCTTCCAGTTTGTATTTCAGGGCAGGATAACATTCAGGACTCGACGTCCAGCGCGTCCAGGCCTGCTGGTAGCGGTCAGCCCCGCCGCGCGGGCGAAGCTGACGCAGTTTCTGCGAGTGGCCATCTAGCGCGGCCTCGATGTCGGAAGTTACCCGCTGCTTTTCCTCCCGCAGGTCCGGGCTGACAACCCAGCGCTTAATCTTTTTCAGGCGGTTTTTGAGCGAGTGGTGGTTATCAATGTTGATGCCGAGTCTCGCCATTTTGAGCTGGTGACGTTCGTGCTTCTGCTTCATCGACTCCGCGACGCCGGAGGCCACCGCCCACTGCCGGTATTTGTGCAGGGACTGCCTGACGGTCTCGATGGTCATGCCGCGCGAGGTGAAGAAGCTGTCGGTGAGGAAGATGCGCATCGGTTTGTTCTGCCCGGAATCCGCATCGCGATCGCGGTGAACCACCACGTAGTCCATCTGTTCCAGCACCCGCAACGCGTTAAGCAGAACGTCATACGCCTTGCGGCCGCTTTCATAGACGTGCAGCACGCCCATGCGCCGGGCGATATCCTCAACGGGCATCATGATTTCGAACATGTACTCGCTGTCGGGGCTGTAGTCACAGTTTGCGGCAAGCACCAGCGACAGGGCGCTGAGCGCTTCCCGGCTTTCAGAGCGGGCGGTAATGCGCATCGGTTTAGGCCGGAACGTCCGGTCAAAAATGCGCGAATACGGGGTATAGCCCTGACGGCGAAGCTCGATCAGATCGGGATTACGACACCAGTCGTGATTTCGGATGCAGCCGACAACGACTGAAGCCATGCCACGCGGCACTTTTCCGGTAAATCCGGGCTGATGATTGCGGTGCGTCTTAGACTGTCCCTTACGCTGGCTGTTGGACTCGCCACGCCGCGTGGAAGGGTTAAGATCTGGGGAGGGCGCCTTGAGCGCAGTTACCTTGTCATTCACCCTGTCCCGGACTTATGGCGGACAGGGGTTGTCTTATGAATTGCATGCGTTATAATCCTTCACAGGCCAGCGCCTGCTTTCGACCCCCTGATATCTGCTCCTGCCGCCAAGTAGTGACAGATTTCGGGGGGTTTTTGCATTTGGGGTCCAGACAATCTGCTGAACCACCGCCCTGGACGTTTTTACGGATACGTCCTATCCCTGAATTTTCTTTTATCCCGCAACGGCATGAACGCTGAAGGATCGGAACACATATTTTTACTTATGTTACCGTTACTTAGAAGGATCCCCAGTTAACGCCTGGAAAACCACTCAGCAAAGCATACCTTTTGATGTAACTGAAATCCAGCCTGAGTGACGCATAGATTCAAACTACGGCGAAAAAAACTCCAATAACTGAAGTTATGATGAAGATCACGAACTTATAGGTATAGGCAGCTGAATCGTAAGAGTTAAATAGAGCCATATCTATAGGCGTGTTTTCGTCAGATGACGATACGAAGGACACTTCAGCTTTGAATCACCACACATGAAGCTTGTAAAAAAGCATCTAACTAACGGGAGTTAACGCCCCAGTTCCTGCCGATAGTGCTGAAAAGGAATATGAACTGCAATTCTACGCTAAATATAGTATGCATAGCATCAGCAGCTAGCGTGCCATAGCGATTTTAAATCGCCCTGATGAAATAAAAACATTCTTTAGCTATCAAATGACTTTCGGCGTGCAATGCATATACCCGCCCCACTACATTCTGCCATACAAATAGGGGCGTATCATGTTGAATTTAAGAAAAATATCTAAAATCAGGCTCATGTTTCCTGAACTGACTGATTCACAATTTCAGGTGCTGATGTTCTATGCGTTAGGCTCAGACAGTGATAGTACGGCGGACATATTAAAGTGTTCAAAAAATGCCGTAAAGCTCTCACTAAGAAGGATAAAAGAGAACATGAAAGTTGAAAAACTTGATACGGTGAGGATCATCTATCATTCCAGAGTAAGTACTGCTCTTTTGGCTTCTGATGATTTTTCCAAGAAATATTCTGATGCGATAAATAAGCGTCAAAACTTGCAGCACTTAGCTTAATCGCGACATACCACACCTCTCCCTTACCCGCTGGGGAGGGGTCTAAGCCAAACACTATCCTGAAATAACCCACCCCATTCTTACCATGAGACCCCTGCAGGGGTCTGTATTTCAGATAAAGAGCATGAGATGATCTGTTTACTAAAATATCACCAAGATGAAACCATTATTCCTTTCCGCCAAGAGGGAATTGTGGCTAACATCATTTAATCACAAAGGTTTTCTCAAATATTTATAGTTAATTATTACTGGAAAGGATTTATGGTGAGCACTTACTAAGCGGATAAAGAATGACTCGTTAGCACCTTACACGGAAAAGTAACTAACCTATTGATTTATTGATGAAATCCAACAATTTTTCAATCATTTTCTTTGCTTCATCAAGCGATGCCTTATATTTTTTTGCTTCATCCTGTGAATCGTAAAACGGATTTAGCGATCTATCATTTCTATGCTGATGAAAATGAAAAATAGCCTCTGCTACATCATCGTCGAGCGTGTAGAAATAGCTTTCCGGATAATCCAGAGCCTTGGCGATACGAATGATGACGTCGAAAGACGGTGTAAAGCGACCGCTCTCATAGTTCGACAAGCGTGAATTGAGGCTAACCCCTTCAATTCCAATAAGCTCTGCCAGTTGTGCCTGTGTTAATCCTGCGGCTTCGCGAGCTGCTTTTAGTCGCTTGGGAACCATGCTCTACCACCTCTGCGTATCAGGGGATCATATAAAGCACTGACAACAACAAATATCATTATCGCAAAGATATTTGTTTCAATGTATTTTGGTGCTATAGTTTTAAACATCCCCGGTTCTACCGCCAAGAGAACTGTGTGCATGACAACCATAAAAAGTAGACTGAGCGATGCCGCTGTCTGATGGACAAAAGCTGAGTATGACAGCCCTGAACCAGCGTCATCGCCCAGTGTATTTGGCTCAGCCGGATACAGAATGACCCCACAGGGGGATCGGTTCGGGCGAGAGCATGATGAATTTTGAACAGATCAATGGACAAAACTGGTATCTGGCGCAGTACATTACCGGCGGTAAAAACCGGGAGAGAATGTTTGACTGGCTGAGTGACCAGCAGATCACCCCATGGACGCCGCTTACCGTCAAAACCATCCCCCGCGCCGACAAGGTAAACTGCGTGCGGAAACGCATTTCCCCCCTGTTTCCCGGCTATTTCTTCCTCAAGGCCAATCTGGCCACGCAGCCTGTCGCTCAAATCCGCACGCACTCTGCCTTTTGCGGATTTGTCATGAGCGGCTCTCAGATTGCCCCCATGCGTCCACTGGTGGTTGAGGGGCTGATGATGCTCCACCCTGACCCTACCCTCTGCCCTGAAGCCCGGGACGAACTGCAGGAAGCCTCCCAAAAGCACCTCACGGCGGCGCAGTACCACTCTCTGCTGCGTATGGAGCAGGACGCGCGCCCGGTGTCGAACGTGGCCCTCCTGATGCAGCTTGTGTTCGAACCCGGTTCGCTCGGGTTCTGATGAAGTCCCGGGAGTTTCCCGTTAACCCGGCGGCACGCCGGATCCCTGTTCACTAACTTACTGCATTGCCGGCTGCCGGCAATGGTGCCTGAACCGGTCCTGCCTGGACGTCCCCTGTTCCTTTTACCGGTTAGCCTTTTCTGGCGTTTTCCTCCTGGCGGAAGGAATTCCAGACACCATTGCCGGCATCCGGTAGTGCTCCTCACTCAAGGAGATAGCCTTTGTACTCCGCAGATAATCCCGTACAGCATCTGCTCTGGTGCATTCTGGTCGCGCTTCGTTCGGCGGATCAGGAGACCCCCTTCGCTTCGGAGATGGGACGCAGACGCTTTATATCCGGCTGGCTCGATACGGCACGCGAAAACCCCGTTTTTCGGGGGATGTGTGCCGAGTTCACCACGCTGCGCCAGCTGCTCGACACCAGCGATAAGTCCATTCCCGTAGATTCCACGCTCAGCGTGCTGCTAAGCCATGCCACCGCTGCTGAGCGGTGCGATCTCTTTCGGTTTCGCACGACGCTTAACCTCCTGATGCAGAAAGAGTGGCGCCTTGTCGTCTGTCGGTTTCCGGAAAACATCACGGAGGAGCTGGTGCAGCGCCTCAAAGATCGCCGCAGGCATGCGCTGCAGCTTACGCGCACGGAGAACGCCTTCCAGTCGACCGGAGATATGGTGCTGCCGGTGACGTTTCAGCTGCTGATGAACCGCGCGCCGGATGACGGCGAAGGTGACGGTGCGGAGGCTATCTTCCATGCCGAAGGTTTTCAGGTTGTCGTGGCCGATACCGAGCTGGTACTTGATAACCGACGCTTCATCCGCACCCTGCATATCGGAACCGCGTCACTGCCCGCCAGCGAATGGAGCCCGCTGAAATACCGCTTCTGGCAGCCATCAACTGCACCATCATGCTCTGATGATGAACGCTATCACTGATAACGGGTTAAGCGAGAACCCGCATTCATGCTGAGGACAATCACAATGTGCATCACCGTAACCGAAAAGGATTTGCGCGAGCTGCAGATCTGTCGGGCCGCCCGGATCATTGAGTTCAGACGCGCCTGCCGTCTGCGCGCCAGAGCCCCGGAGGCGATCACCCTCGATAAGCTGACCACCCTGCGCAGCCTTATCGACGACGCCGAGGAGGAGATTGCCGAGTTCACCCAAAACTTTATGAGCTAACCCCCCTTTTTCCTCCGGCAGTTCCGCGCCACGCTGTTACCGGCCCGGCACGCCACAATCCGACGATACCTATGAAAATACACACCACCCTACTGCTTCCCGTTCTGCTGGGCGGCTGCAGCCTGCCCCACGTCCGGCCGGCCGACGGTGATGCACGGACCTTCGTGGATAAGCAGATTGCCACGCAGTCCGGCATCATCGCCCTGGCGCAGAACGACCTGAGGCTCGCCAGCACGTCCGCGCAGCCCGCACGCGCCTCTCCGCTGCCCTCTTCCGGCAAGCCCGAAACCGCGATGGCGAAACCCGGTACGCCGCCCGCACCGGTGCCGCTGCGCAACCTGACCCGCGTCAGGACTCTCGGCCCGCCGCCGGCGCTGACCTTTATCAGCGTCAGCGAACGGGATCTGAAGCCGGATGCGCTGCTGCGGAAAATTATCCCGCCGGGCTGGACCGTGTCGCTGTCTGCCGACCTGAAGGTGAAGGCCGGAAAAAGCCTCAGCCTGCAGGCGGCGGACCAGTGGCCTTACGTGCTGGACGCGCTGCTGCGCCGGGAGGGCTGGGCGGCGCTGATAGACTGGCAGGCCAGGCGCGTCTCCGTGGCAAACATGACGGCCGCGTTCGTTGCCCCACCGACGTCTGCTCCACCAGTGGCCGTCAAACCACCTTCGCCTGCCGCTGCGCCCGCGCCAGACGGGGCGAAGAGCCTGTTCACCCGTGCGACAGGCAGCACCTCAACGCCAGCGGTGACGCCTCCGCTCACGCCGCCGGCGGTGACGGCACCCGCACCGGTCACCCCGCGCTGGCACGCCGAACGGGGCGCGACGCTTCGCGACACCCTGTTTATCTGGGCCTCGCAGGAAAAGTGCGCCACCGGACAGAACGGAACCTGGAGCGTGGCCTGGCTCACCGACGTTAACTACCGCATCGATGCGCCTCTCGCGTTCGCAGGCTCGTTCCGCGACGCGCTCGACGGCGTCTTCCGCCTGTACAGCGCCGCCAGCGTGCCGCTGTACGCGGGCATCAGCACCGCGCAGTGCCTGCTGAAGGTGGACGACAGGGAGGTGCGCTGATGGGTGCAGGCTACTGGCTGCTGTCGATGTTTCTGGCGTGGTTTCTGTTTTCGGCCGATATGACGCACCGCGACGCGACGCGCGTGTCTGAGCTGGCCGGCGGTGAAAGCCAGCAGCACGCCCGTCAGACCGTGCAGTACATCAACCTTATCAACGACTGGCTGTATGACCATCCGCAGAGCAGCGGCGTCATCCGCGACGCCGACCTCGGCTTCACGCCCTACCCCGGACTGAAGCACGTCATCAGCGACGGCCGGGTCTGGGTTTATCAGCCAGACGCGCGGGGCCTGTCCGGCGCGCTGGCCGCCCTCACGCGCGGCTCAGCCCTGCTCGGCCGGGTCAGCAGTCGTCGCCTGACCGATAACCAGGGGAACGACATGCGGGTCACCGTACCGGCCGTCGTCCCCGACGCCTCGCTCGTATATCTCAACTGACCTTCGGGACTTTCTCTATGCACAACACACCTAAGACGCTGGCGCTCGCCGCCGGCGTCAGCCTGCTGCTGTCCGGCTGCAGCAGCATGAACCGGATAGACCAGACGATGGCGCAGTCCGACCGGGACTTCGGCGCCGCGCGCGACCACATCAGTAAGCTGTCGTCGGGCTCGCCGGTGCGCGACCTGACCGCCCAGTGGATTAACCCGGTACCACTCAACGGTACC
Source organism: Erwinia aphidicola (assembly GCF_024169515.1). Taxonomy (NCBI): domain Bacteria; kingdom Pseudomonadati; phylum Pseudomonadota; class Gammaproteobacteria; order Enterobacterales; family Erwiniaceae; genus Erwinia; species Erwinia aphidicola. The sequence continues at coordinate 69,375 of NZ_JAMKCQ010000002.1, forward strand.
GCGCAGACGGCGGCGCAGCTGCCGGGCTGCGCCCTGACCCTCACCCGCCCGGGCGAAATTTCAATAGCGGAAATCGGCGCCATCATCACCCGCGACTGTAAGCTGCCGGTGGTTATCACGCCGGACGCCCTGTCGGCCATGTCGGCGGGCGGCGGCAAAACGGAGCGCATTCAGGGCAGCGTACCCGCCCCGGACGCCAGCGGCATGGTGCCGCTCAACGCCATGGGCGCCGTCGCCGCGCCCGTCCGGGCCACGGCAGGCGCGGGCAATACGCTGCGCGGCGTCTACTGGCAGGGCGGCGTTGCCGGCCTGATGGACTACGTCACCACGCGCCTCGGGCTGTCCTGGCGCTATGAGAAGGGCACCCTGGTGATTTTCTACCTCGACACCCGCTCCTTCCCGATCGCGTTCCAGGACTCCAAAACCTCCTTTGCCTCCCGCTCCGTGTACGGCTCCTCCTCCACGTCCGGCGAGGGCGGCATTTCCGGCGACGGCAACACCTCGCAGACCACCACCACGGACATGACCACCAACCGGTATAAGGAAATCGAGGCCACCGTGAAGGAGATGCTGACCCCGGGATCCGGACGGATGTCGCTCTCCAGCGGCATGCTGACCGTCACCGACACCCCGAGGGTGCTCGGCTCGGTGCAGAGCTACATTGAGGGGCGCAATAAGGAGCTCACCCGTCAGGTGCTGCTGAACGTCAAGGTCTACTCCGTCACCAAAAAGCGTCAGGACCAGATGGGCCTCGACTGGGACGCCGTGTTCAGGTCCGGCAGCGTCGGGCTGTCGCTGGGCAGCAGCATGCCGGGCATGGCCGGGAGTGCGATGACCGGCGGCGTGTCTATCCTCGACGGCAAGTTTGCCAACTCGAACGCCTTTATTCACGCCCTGTCGCTGCAGGCCAACGTCTCAACGGTGACGGAGAACGCCAGCACCACCACCAATATGAACCCGGTCCGGATCCAGGTGGTGACGCAGCAGGACTACTTCAGCCAGATAAGCACCGACAACACGGCCAACGTCGGCTCCACCACCTCGGTGGAGAAGTCGACCATATCCACCGGCTTCAACATGACGATGCTGCCCTACATCATGCCGGCCTCCGATCGCACCGAGCTGCAGTTCTCCATCTCCATGAGCGACGATCCGGAGATGCAGACCGAAAAAATCGGCGACGTCACGCTGAAGCTGCCCAAAACCAAAATGCAGAACTTCGCGCAGAACGTCATTCTCGACTCCGGTCAGGCCCTGCTCATCAGCGGCTACCAGCAGGCAAACAACGCGGCCAACAGCCAGGGCGTCGGCTCACCGTCCTTCTTCGGTCTGGGCGGCGGCGCGAACGGTCAGAACAACGACACGATGCTGGTCATTCTCATCACGCCAACCCTGCTGAGGTAGACCATGAGCAAAGAGAACGCACCGTATGTTATTCCCCACGGTCGTCATTCGCTGGTTGCCGGACTGCACTGGGAGCTGATTGCAGGCGCACGTGCCGCCGCCCGCCGCGCCGCACGCGCCCGGGAGGCCGACCGGCTGACCACCGTCCCGGCAGGCAGGGGCCAGCTGCTGACCGGGACCGGCAACCTCAGCGACGCCGGACTCACGCCGAAAGAGGCCCGCCGCGCCGCGTCGCTGGCGCTCTGCGCGCTGCCTGAGCTCGGGGCGCACGGCTGGGGCATCTTCCCGCTCGGTAACGATCGCTACTGGTTCATCGCCGCCCAGGACGGGCAGCTCTCGGTGCTGTCCGACGTCACGGGCGACCGTGAGGCGGTCTGCCAGGCGCTGGAGACCTTCCTGAGCTTTGACACGGCGGCGGCCGATGACCGCATTCTGTACTGCCCCGACGGGCTGGTGCCGGGCGTGTCGGGGTGCGAACGGGCGCTGGAAGACCTGTTGTCCGGACTGACCGTGTCCCGCACCGCGAGGCTGCAGCCGGTCTCCAGTCGCCGGGCGCTGCTTGCCTGGTCGGCCCTGCTGCTGCTGGTATTCGGCGGCTACTTCGGCCATCAGCAGTATCAGACCTTTCAGGATGAGACGAAGCAGGCGGCGGCGCGTGCGGCGTTTCTCAAGGCCCGCGAGCAGCTCAAGTCCGCCACCCCGGCGGTGCTGCTGCCCTGGAAAAGCCAGCCCGTGCTGCAGGACTTCGTCAGCCACTGCAGCCGCCGGTGGCAGGCCGCTCCGCTGAGCATCGCGGGCTGGCGCTTCACCACCGCCGACTGCACGCAGGACGCCATTCGTTTTGCCTGGAGCAAGCCCGCCGGCGGCACCATCGGCGACTTTGCACATCGCCTCGCGCACTGGTATCCGGGTCTGGCGCCGCTGTTCAACATCCCGGGCAGCGCCGACACCGGCGGCGTGGCGGTGGCGCTCAGCATGCCGCTTCCCGCCTCACCGGAGGACGCCGGCAGCATGGAGGCGCAGACGCAGCGCCTGACCCACTACGCCCAGCAGCTGCGCGCGCGGCTCAGCCTGACCGAAGACGGCGCGGCCACCACCCGCATCGACGGGCAGCAGCTGGCGCTGCCGTTTCGCAGCTTCAGCTTTACGTTCAGCACCGACATCCCGCCGGACCGGCTGTTCAATCCGGCGCAGTTCGACGCCTCCGGCATCCGGCTGACGCGCATCACCGTCAGCCTCGCCCAGGCCCGCCTGCACTACGTTCTCGAAGGAACCCTCTATGCCCGACGTTAAACTTCACTGCGCCCTGACGGGCGTTCTGCTGGCCGGACTCGCGTTCGGCGCCCAGGCGGTCCCGACCGCTGCCGTCACCGGACCGGCACTGCCGCCGCCCGTTGCCATCCCGGTGCCCGCTGACCTGCCGGCGGACACCCTGAACCTCGCCCGCCTTGAGCGTATTCAGAGCGACACCCTGCTGTACGAAGCGCAGGGCGCGCGCGCCAAAGCCCTGCTTTCGCTGCAGCAGAACAACGGCTATGACGCCTCCGTGCCCTCCGCCCTGACGCAGACCCTGCTGTCCCCCGCGCCGGGCAAAACGCCCGACCCGGTGCGCGGCAGCCTGCCGCGCATTGCCGAAATTGCCGGCAGCGGGAAGCAGCTGCGGGCCCGCCTGGTGCTTGCCGACGGTGCGGGCGTCGAGGTGGTCGCCGGCCAGCGCGTGCCGGGCTCGGGCCATACCGTGAAGCACATCACCGCGCAGGAAGTGCAGGTCACCACCGCCGCCGGGGAAACCCACACCCTGGCGTTCACCGAATGAGGTTTCCATGTCAGAGACACTGCTCCCCCCTGCAATAAAGGACTGGCTGCACCCGGTCAGCGATGACTCAGGCAGGACCACGCTGCACATCGCCGAGCACCACCGCGCCGACGTGCGCGTCCAGTCTTACGTCAACGCGCTGCGCCAGAAGCAGCCCGTCACCCTGCAATTCATCCCGCTCGACGAGCTCCGCGAGCTGAAAACCGCCCAGCCGGATGCGTCTGCAGGCCAGGACTTCAGCAGCAGCCAGAAGCGTGTGGTCGGCCTTTTTCGTCAGGCGACCGCACTACACGCCTCTGATATCCACCTGGAGATTGGCCGGGGCGGCACCACGCTGGTCATGATGCGCGTCCACGGCGACCTGGTCCGGGTCGACTCGATTTCACAGGAGGACGGCATGAACCTTGCCTCCACCATCGTGCTGTCGATGTGCGACGTGGCCGAGGCGCAGTTCAACGCCAACCGCCAGCAGGACGGCCGCCTGCGCCGCGACTTCCTGCACGGGCTGAACCTGTTCGGGGCGCGCTATGCCCACACCCCGGCGGTGTACGGCCTGTACGTGGTAATGCGCATCATCCCCGACGACGGCGCCTCGCCGCCCACCCTCGACGAGCTCGGCTACCTGCCCGCGCAGCAAAAAAGCCTGCGGCGCATGCTGCAGCGCCCCGAGGGCATCGTCGTGCTGTCCGGACCGACAGGCTCCGGCAAGAGCACCACGCTGCGCACCTTCGCCAAACTGTATCTGGACAGCACCGGCAACCTTCGCCGCCTGCTGACCATTGAGGATCCGCCGGAGGGCAGCATTGAGGGCGCGGTGCAGACGGCGATCGTCGCCGACAAGAACAACCCGGCGGCCGTCGCCACGGCGTGGGTGCGGATGATGTCCGCCGGGCTGCGTCTTGACCCGGACGCCATCATCGTCGGCGAGCTGCGCGACGCGGACTCCGCCCGCACCGGCGTCACCGCGGCCATGACCGGCCACCTGCTGATGACCACCCTGCACGCTAACGACCCGATCAACATTCTTGAGCGCCTGCTCGGCATGGGCATCAACCCGGCGCTGCTGACCGACCCGCAGCTGTTTATCGGGCTTATCAGCCAGCGCCTGGTACAGCTGCTCTGCCCGGCCTGTAAGCGGCCGTGGTCTGAGGTGAAGGACGCGCTGACGCCGGAGGAGCACGCGCTGCTGACTCACGGCTGCCAGCCTGAGAACCTGTATTTCCGCCACGAGGCGGGCTGCGGGCAGTGCCACCGGGGCATCGCCGGACGCACGGTGATCGCCGAGGTCATCAGCCCCGACGCCAGGTTTATGCAGCTCTACCGCGAACAGGGCAAGCTTGCCGCCCGCGCGTACTGGCACACCACGCTCGGCGGCATCACCCGCAACGCGCACCTGCTGCATCACGTCAACGCCGGACGGGTCGACCCGCTGGCCGCCGACCGCATCAGCCCGCTGGACGAGGACCGCTGGCTGACATCTGATGCCGGGGTGACGTCATGAAGGCCCTGAGCGCCCTGCGTAACCGGGCCCGCCGGGGCAGCGCCGGAACGGCGGGCTGGCGGTACGCCGCCACCCGCTGGATCTACCGGCACACCTTTACCACCCGCGACCGGCTGGCGCTGTATGAGGACCTGGCCTTTCTGCTCGACAACAACCGCACGCTGGAGGTGGCGCTGACCAGCATGCGCGACACCGCCACCGATTTTGGCCGCCGTTCGTCCCCGTCGGCGGTCTGGCTCAACGACTGCCTGACGTCGCTCAGCCACGGCCAGTCGCTGGACGTGGCGCTGGCCGACTGGGTGCCCCGTCAGGAGGCGGCCATTATCAGCGCCGGGGTCATGGACGGGCGCGTGGCCGACGCGCTGCGCCGCGCCATGACCGTGGTACAGGGCGTGGACGAGATGAAGACCACGGTGTTCAGCACGCTGGGCTACCCGCTGGCGCTTATCGGTACCGTCGTCAGCATCATGGTGCTGGTCAGCGAGCACTTCATTCCGCAGCTCGCGAAAATCGTGCCCCGCGAGACGTGGGAGGGCGGGATATGGTGGCTGGGGGCCCTGTCAGACTTTGTGGTGGTGAACGGCGTGCTGCTGTCGCTGACCACCGCCGTGCTGACCGCCTGGGTTATCTGGTCGTTCGGCAACCTGACCGGGCGTGTACGGCGCGTGCTTGACCACCTGGTGCCCTGGTCGGTATACCGGGATTTTCAGGGCGTGGCCTTCCTGCTTAACGTCTCCGCGCTGCTGCGCGCCGACGTGAAGACGCTCGAATCGCTCGATATCCTGGCGCGCAACGCCTCGCCCTGGCTGCTGGAGCGTCTCAACGCCACGCGTCGCCTGGTGCGGCAGGGGCAGCATCTGGGGCTCGCCCTGCGCAACACCGGCTATCACTTTCCGTCGCGCGACGCCGTCAACAAGCTGGCGCTGCTGACCGACGGCGACAACGCCGAAATCATCATTGAGAACTACGCCCGCCACTGGCTGGTGCGCGCCGTCAGGCTGATTAAGCGCCGCATCCTGCGCCTTTCTGTGGCGCTGTTTCTGCTGGTCAGCGGCTACATGTTCCTGCTGGTGAGCGTGATTCAGCAGCTCAACGACATGGCCGCCCGCCTTGGCGGCTGACCCGTTTCACCCTCGCTTTTTTCAGTTCTATCCGGCATTACCGCCATTCACAGCAAAAAGGAAACACCATGAAAAAATCAGCAACACAGGCCTGCGCGCGCCCGGTTCATCGCGGCGTACTGAGCATTGAGATGGCCGTCATCCTCGCCGTCATCGTCGTGATGGTGGTGGTCATCTTCGCCAACAGCGGCAGCCTGTTCCGTAAAAATGACACCACCATGGAGCTCGGCAATATGCAGGAGATCATGACCCAGACCCGCACCCTGCTGAAAACCCAGGGCGGCTATGAGTTCAGCGACGCGGCCCGCATGACCGGATCGCTGATTCAGTTCGGCGGCGTACCGGCCTCAATGACGACCGTCGGCGATCGCAGCAGCGGCAGTGCCACCGTCATCAACACCTGGGGCGGCAGCGTGACGGTACAGGCCGAGGCCACCGGCGGCGGCAGTAAAACCGGCTTCTCGCTGACCTACGAGGCCGTGCCGCAGGAGGCCTGCGTGACCATGGCGACCAAGATGTCGCAGACCTCCGTGGTCTCGGAGACCACCCTCAACGGCACGATGACCGCGGGTCCCGTTACGGCATCCGACGCCGGCTCGCAGTGCCAGGCGGACACCGGTTCCACGGGCAACAACACCCTGAAGTTCAAGAGCAACACCTGACTGACCGGGCAGGCCGCGCGCCTGCCCCCTTACCGGACTGATGCCATGCAAAGAACCCTGCCACGTATCGCGCTGCTCCTGCTGCTCTTCGCCTCCGGCTCCGCCAGCGCCTTCTGCTTTCAGGCCGCCGGCGCGCGCTACCAGATAGATCCCGTGCTGCTGGAGGCCATCGCGGTGCAGGAAAGCCGACTGAACCCCCGGGCCACCAACGCCAATCGCAATAAGGCCGGCCAGGTGACCAGCACCGACTACGGCGTGATGCAGGTCAACTCCAGCCACATCCCGACGCTCGTCAAAATGGGCATTATCCGCTCGAAGGAGGATCTGCTGAGCAACGCCTGCCTTAACGTGCAGATTGGCGCGTGGATCCTCGCCACCCATCTTAAAAAGTGCGGCGTGAACTGGAGCTGCCTCGGCTCCTACAACGCCGGGTTTAAGAAGGAGAGCGAACCGACCCGCATGCGCTATGCCGGGCTGGTTTACGGCCACTACAGCCGCCTGCTGGCGAGGCGATGACGATGCCGCTGCTGACGTTCTGCGCCTTTTATCCGGCGTTTATTCTTACCGGACGGCAGCTGGTCCGCCAGGCCGCCGGATTTATTCATGAACAGGAGGGAAAGCGACCGCGCGCCCTGCCCGGTGCCTGCAGACTGGTGCTGCTGTTTGCCGGAGTTGCCGCACTGGTGGCCACCCGGGGGCTGGTGCTCACGCTGCCGGCACCGGAGGTGCTGCGCGACCTGCTGCTGACGGGATGGTGCCTGCTGCTGAGCACGCTTGACCTGGCCCGCCGCTGGCTGCCGCTGCGCCACACCAGCGGGTTCATCGCCAGTGGACTGCTGTTCTCACTGCTGCCCGGTGCCGCCGTCACGCTGCCCGTTGCGGTGGTGAACGGGCTGGTGATGTTTACGCTCCTGAGCGTCTTTCGCCACTGGGCGAACCGGCACGGCCCGGAGCGCTTTGGCCAGGGCGACGTCTGGCTGCTCGCGGGCTTCAGCGCCTGGCTGACGCTGCCGGTGTCGGCCGGGCTGACGCTTTGCGCGCTCGGGCTGATTGCGCTGCGCCACCTCGCCGGGCTGACCGGTCTGATGGCGCGCGCGCGGGAGGTGCCGTTCGCCCCCTGGTTCTCCCTGTGCCTCGCCGCGTCCATCCTGGCGCAGCGTTTTCCCTTTTCAACAGGCTGACACGCATGAAAAAACCGACTCCCTCCCCCGTTAACCGGGGTTTTCTGAGCATCGAGGTGCTTCTCGTCCTGCTCGTCATCATGCTCGCCGCCGTTTACGGCTATCCGCGCTACGCCCGCTATCTGGAGGAGCTGGAGTGGGGCGTGGAGGCCCGCAACATGACGGCGGTGGGCAGCGCGGCCAAAAGCTTTATCCGCGACAACCGCGAGGCGCTGACCGCCCAGGTCAGCGGCGGCACCCCGATAACCATTACCGCCGCCAGGCTGCAGACGGACGGCTACCTGCCGCCGGGGTTTGGCCTGCGCAACGGCGCGGCCCAGAGCTACACGGTCGGCATCGCCCGCGACCCGACGTTTAACCAGAAACTGGTGGCGTTCGTGCTGACCACCGGCGGGCGCGAGTTCAGCTTCCAGGGGCTGCGCTACATCTCGCAGAAGGTGGACGGCGCGGGCGGCTACGTCTGGCCGGCCAACGTCGCGACGGGCGCGTTCGCCGGCTGGGAAATGAACCTCGGCACGTACGGACTGAGCGCGGCGCGCGGGCACCTCGCCACCTGGCTGTCGTCCGAGGTGCTCGGCACCGACCTGCAGGAGAGCGACCGCCTGTACCGCTATCAGGTCAGCGGCCGTCCGGATCTGAACCGCATGCACACCGATATCGACATGAACGGCAGCAGCCTGAACAAGGCAAAAGACGTCAGCGCCGACACCGGCACGTTTGGCCAGACCGTTACCGCAGAAGACGACATCAAAACCAGGGGCGGCTGGCTGATAACCGGCAGCGGCAAGGGCTGGATGAACGAGGCGCACGGCGGCGGTCTGTATATGGACGACAACAGCTGGATAAAGTCGGTGAACGGCAAGGGCATCATGACCAGCGGCCAGCTCAAAGGCGGCAGCGTGCGCAGCGACGGGCAGCTGTCGGTGGGCAACACCATCGAGCTCGACAGGATCAACACGGTCGGCCAGGCCTGCCCGAAAAACGGCAACATCAGCCGCAACGCGGCCGGGGCCACGCTCTCCTGCCAGAACCTGAAATGGGTGCTGAACGGCGGGCAGAACATCACCTACACCGTACATACGCTGGGCGGCCTTGATGTTGGTAAACCGATTGCCGCAGCGGATACCAACCTCTGCTACATCACCGGCAAGAAAGAAGGCGATTCAGCCGTCGTCAACGCCACCTACAGCATTTACATTCAGAACGGCTACTGGATTGCGTCTTTCTATACCCTCCGCGAGCTGTACGTCACCTGCGCCCGTTTTGGGTGACATGCCTGATGTCAGTGCCTCATTACTTCTTTTCTGGACACGCTACTATGAAAATTAATCCTCTGGCCACTCTGGCCGTCATTCTGCTGTCCGGCTGTCAGGCCAGCCAGCCGGATGCCGCACCTGAGCTGACCCCGGCATCCGCCGGTGCCGCCCAACTCCGCAGCGCGCAGCAGCAGCTGTACCATGCCGGCGCGCTGAACCAGAAGGCCCTGCGCCTGCCCGGCACCTTCAGCGCCAACAGCGACCGGCTGTCGGTTGACTGGGAGGGCGACGCCGTTGAGCTGCTCGCGCAGCTGGCCCGCCAGCGCGGGCTGCACTTTGCCTACAGCGGGGTGCGCCTGCCGCTGCCGGTCAGCGTTCACGCCGACAACGTCACCTTTGAGAGCCTGCTGCGCCAGCTGGAGACGCAGATAAGCTGGCGCGCCTCCCTGAAGCAGCAGTCCGCCGAGCTGCACCTGTACTTTGCCCTGCCGGATAAGGGAGGGCGCCTCGCATGAAACGTACCCTGACCGCCCTGCTGCTGCTGGGCTGCGCCACCAACGGACTGGCGGAGGACGCCCCGCCCGGCGGCCTTTCGGACTACATCAGCCCGCCGGTGAACGACTATAACGGCCTGAGCGACACGGTCTGGCAGATGCTCAACGACGCGGGCCAGACCGTGGGCTTTCAGGGCGGCAAGGCCCAGCGCGCGTGGGAGCTGCGCCAGCAGCTGACCGCCCGCGACGGCGTGCTGAACGACATGTACGACTTTCGCCCGCTCATCAGCCGCCAGGGCTACCTGCCACCGGTCATCGCCACCGCGAGCGACATGGCGCACGTGACGCCCGACCAGATCCGCTCGGCGTACCGTACCTACAACATCCTGCTGCCGGCGCGCTTCGTCAGCAACCCGCCCGGCTGGCGCACCTGGCTGCTGCCAGGCCTGGCGGCAAAGCGTATTGAGGCCCCCGACGTCAGCGTCCGCCCCAAAAACGGCAAAGAGAAGGCCGTCTGGGAGGCGGCGGTGCGCCGGGGCTGGGAGGAAGGCCGCCTCAGCGCCGATCGCACCCTGGAGTCCAACTTCAACCGCCTGACCCGCGACTACACCGGCATGCTGCGCTACTCCACGCTGCTGCAGCAGGGCATGATACAGGCGCCGGACGTGAAGGAGACGCAGCAGAGCGTCACCGGCACGCGCGACGCGCTGATGATTGGCGACAAGGTGAAACGCATTCAGGATCCGGCGGGCTTCGTGGTGGATAAAAACCACTGGAAGCCGGTTATCCGTAAGGAGCAAAAATGACCTTTCCGGCGTTCGACTTTCACCGGCACGGCGGCATCACCGGCGACGCGCTGCGCGGGTTTCTGGTCCACTGCGCGCGCAACGGCGTGTCCGATATCTTCCTGCAGGGCGGCGGGCCGATTGTCGTTGACCTTCACGGCCGCAAGGTCAGAGCCACCGGGTTTCGCATCGAGCCGCCGCAGCTGACGCGCCTGATGGACGACGTGTTTTCCGGGCAGATCAAGGGCGACCTCAAGGCCGGTAAGGGCGTCGACCGCGCCCTGCAGCTGACCGGTGATATCTATCAGCGCTATGGCCTCGACCGGGGCGAGCGCCTGCGCTTTCGCTGTAACTTCGTGCAGGCCACCGTCGGTGACTACGACATGGTGCCGGCACTGACGCTCAGGACCATCCCGACGGTCATCCCGGCGCTGGAAACCCTCGGGCTGGAGGCCGATTTATTCCCGGCGCTGCTGCCGCACAAGGGCATCGGCCTGGTGGTCGGCGAGACCGGATCCGGCAAGTCCACGCTGCTGGCGGCCATTTACCAGTACTGCGCCCGCACCGACCCGGACCGCAAAATCGTTACCGCCGAGGACCCGATCGAGTTTCTGCTCAACTTTCCCGATGCGGTTCTGATGCCGGAACAGTCGCAGATAGGCCGCGACGTGGCGTCGTTTTCCGAGCACCTGCGCCTGACGCTGCGCCGCGCGCCCGGGGTTATCGGCGTCGGCGAAATCCGCGATCCCGAAACGCTGCTCGGCGCCATCATGAACGGCCAGTCCGGCCACCTCTGCCTGTCGACCATGCACACCAACTCGCCCGGGGAGACCATCCCCCGGGCGCTGAACCTGGTGCCGAAAGAGCAGCATGAGGCGATGGCGCATAACCTGCTCAGCAACCTGCAGTACGTGATTGCCCAGCGCCTGCTGCGCACCACCGACGGCAAACGGCAGTCGGTCAGGGAGTATCTGGTGTTTGACGAGGAGATCCGCACGGCACTTGGGCGGCTCGACCACACCCGCTGGCGCGACTGGATTGATAACCATCTGTCTGAGCGCGGCGCACGCATGAGCGACAGGGCGTGGTCGCTGTATCAGGATGGGCGAATTGACGAGCGCGAACTGCTGAGCGTCATCACCCGTCGCGAGCTGGACATCAGGAGGCAGTCATGAAGGGGAACCCCTGGCGGGACGCGGGACGGCGCTTGGAAATCTTTGGCATCCCGGTGGTGCTGTTCACGCTCTATACCGCGTGGTTTCAGTGGCCGGAGACGTCGACGCTTTACGCCGTCACCGGCCTGATTATTTTCTTCCGCCTGCTCTCGTGGCGTGGCTTTACCATCACGGTGCTGTGGCAGCGGCTGGTCCGGCTGCTGCGCGGCAGACGCCTTACGGGTCGGCCCTGGTGGTACCGGATGTTCTTCGAATAACGGGAGCATGATGACAACGAAACCTCTCAAGGATCCTGCATTATTGAATGATGCGCGGGACGTTCTGAACGAGCTCAGCCTCCTTCGCCATCGCCTGATGGAAGAGAATTGCCATAGGCTGGACGGAATTGCCCGGGCTCTGGCGCTCATAGAGGGGATGATGAAAGCATCGCACCCCTCAGGTTATCCCGATCCTGATGACCTGGATTATCTTGCCCGTTTACTGAGGGAAGAGAAATTCAGAGAGAAGCGAGAGAAACAACGTGCAACGCAAATAACGACCTGCCTTCAGTCCATGATAGATACTGTGAAAGCACTAACGGTACGGGCCAGACTGGCCCGGCCACCGAAAGAACCGCAGTATCCCTGGGATGGCGGCATGCTGGCACAGATATTTACGATGATGATGATGGTTCCGGTATTTCTACTGCTTGCCGTTCTGGCGTTTATCGATATTTCGGACACGGCTAAAGCCGGGATTATGGTGGGCTATCTCATCGTGAATATCATTCTCGCCGTCGCCCTGAAGAACTGCGTCATGCTGATCATCATGGCGCTTATTCTTCTCTTATCGTTTTTTTTCACGCTACTACTGACTCAGTTTCACCCTCAGTACGCATTCTGAACCCTTAACACCGGTATTCACGACCGGGCCTTAATCCGCATTCATCCTTACCCCTCTCTCATTCACACAGGCGCGCGCATCCGGCAACGGAGGCCTTCTGCTGCCTGTTCTGGAGGCAATAATGAAAACACGTACCTACCTCACCATCACCCCGGACGACAAAAAAGACGCGCTGCGTGCGGCCGGACGCCTGCCCGACGGCGGCTACCCGCTTGAGTATGATCGGTCGCAAAAACTCTGGTTCGCCGGGCCGGATGCGGATCTGGACAAAATCAAAGCCTGGCTGCCGGAAAATACCGTGACCGGGCAGGTGAAAGACGTCGCGTACGACCTCAGCCCGGCCGAAGAGTTTGGCCAGGTCCTCAGAGATGCCGGGTTTGTGTTGCCAGGCGGCGAGCTTCCTGAGATGGACGGCAAGCGCCATCGGGTAGCCACAGAGGGCGACAGTCACGGCAAAAAGTCCGGCGTCTATCAGGGCTACATGAACGGCCGCCCGGCCGGCTGGTATCAGGACCATCGCGCCAGTGAAGAAAAGGTGAAATGGACCTCATCGGGTCAGTTTCAGCAAGACCCGGCGGAAATGATGAAGCAGCGCGCGCTCTCGGCGCAGAACCGCTGGGACCGAGACGCACAGGCGCAGGCCGACTATGCCCGCATGGCCAGAACGCTGGCCGGGCAGTGGCAAAAGATGCCGGTTCCTTCCGATGTCCATCCGTACCTGGCCCGTAAAGGGGTGCCCGCCGCAGACGGCGTGAAGCTGGACAAGTACGACAACCTCGTTATCCCGCTGCGCAACGTCGCCGGCGATATTCGCACGCTGCAGTACATCAAGCCCGATGGTACCAAGAACCTGAAGAAAGGCGCGGAGAAGACGGGCAACTTCTTTGTGGTAGGGGGTGAACTTAGCCCTCAGCGCCCTGTTCTGTATGCCGAAGGTTATGCTACGGCTGCCAGCCTGCATCTTGCGACCGGAATGCCGGTTGTAATGACAGTTGATGCAGGCAATCTGGTGACAGTGTCACGAAATCTAAAGGAGCGCTATCCGGATAACCACCACATCATCCTCGGCGAAGATGACTTCACCAAAACCAACAACCTCGGTGAACAGGACAATAAGGGAGCGAAAAAGGCACAGGAAGCCGCAGCGGCTATTAACGGCATTTACATCATCCCTTCATTCTCTGAAAGCGAGCGTGCGCAGGCGTTCGCCGGTACCGCCTCATTCAGCGATTTCAACGATATCCACGTGGCCAACGGACTGAATGCGGTTCGCGAACAGCTGGCACCGATTTTCGATGAACTCATTCCCGACTGGCGTCAGTCCTTTACGGAGACTCACAGCATGCCTGACAACGACATCCGGCAGGATGACCCTGCCGTTTCCTTCCCTGACATTACGGATTATCCGGACTTCGGCGATGACATTCACGAAGCTTTTGCACCACCAGAGGATATACCTGAGAGCACGCTGACCTCCGCGCAGGCACAGGATTTACCGGAGCCGTCACCTGAAATCGCGCCGCCAGAACCCTCTGTTCCACCACTGGCTCCGGAGGCAGAGGCAACGCCTCCATTATCTCCAGATGACAGAGCTTCTCAACAGGTCCCTGAGGAGCCGGTGTTAAACGTTGAACCCACTGCACCAGATGCCGTCGGAGCATCGCCTGCAGAAACAGCATCGTTATCAGCGGCAGAGACGCCAGTCGTGACCAATGCGACCACGGATAATCCCGACCTGCAGAATGCACCTCTGGCAGAAGCTATAAATGTACAAATGCCGCAGGCTGATAGTCCACCTCCAGTAGATGCAGCTGCAGAGACCCAGCTGGCCGATGCCAGTATTCCGCCAGTGACAGAGCCGCCATTGAAAAAGGTGTCTTCACCGGAAGAGCCACAGCAGCCGGCAGCGGCGGACACTGATACCGTACCGGCTCAGGAAAATGGCTTCTCATTCACCTTTGGGCGCCTGCCGGGTGACACCAGCCCGGGGGGACCGGAAGTCGCCCGGATTAATCTGGACGAACTCCTGCAGGGGCTGACCAGCCGCCAGGAAGACAGAACCTGGGTGTATGCGCTCGATGGCGAAGACGCATTCCGCGATTATGGCGATCGCATCGTGATGGCTTCGCCGCAGGCCAGCGAAAACGACCGCATGATCCTGGCCGCCCTTCTCTCCGCTAAAGCCAATCAGCGTGGTGCTGTTGAGGTAACAGGCAGTCCGGAGTTCATCCAACGCACGCTGACGCTGATTGCCGATCACAACATCGAGGTACATCTGAAAAACCCGCAGCAGCGCGAGCAATTTGAAGCGCTGTTGCAGGCCAGAGCCGCTGAGGTGATGGCAAAGAATGGCATCAACATCAGCACGCCCGGGCAGGAATCAGCACCCTCACCTGTCGTAGATACACCGCCTGCTGCACCTGGCCCGACACCGATCGCCCCGGGGAATGACACTGCCAGTCAGGCACCTTCAAAAGTAGCTGGCCCCTCAACTCCGGAAATGACCGTCTTCGAGAAAGAGACGCTGCGAACAGGCCTGACCGGAAAGCTACTCGAATCCGGACGGGCGCCGTATCAGTTCGATAAAGCCAACACGGACAGCTTTTATGTCCAGCTGCGCACAAAAGCAGGCAACAAGACGTACTGGGGTGTGGAGCTGGAACAAGCCCTGAAAGACAGTGGACAGAAACAGGGCGACATGGTGAAGCTGCAGTATCTGGGCAAAAAGCCGGTGACCATCAACGTTCCGCTGACGAATGCAGAAGGGGTGGTAACCGGATACGAACGCCAGGAAAAACATCGCAATCACTGGTCGCTGACGCCAGCCCAGGATAACCACCTGCTGGTTGCTGACCGACACCACGTCGCGCCGGCAGAACTGTCAGCCTATGACGGCAATGCCTTCTGGCAGCTCCAGCATCAGATTGTTAAAGCGGCCGCACTGTCTTTATCGCTTCCGGACCCCACAGGCCACGGTCTGCTGTATACCGGCCCGGACGGTGAAGGACAAAAACCGCCGCAGTCGCCTCCGGAAAACGCTGTGGTACCGGCTTTGTCCAAAGCCGCAGGCTCAGTGGTCATGCAGGCAGCTGGCGCTGAAGGCGAACTGCTGGCGCACCTTGTGAAAGGTCACGGCGATTACCTGCAGGGAGTGATGCGTCATGAAGGTGAACTTCGCCACGTACTGGCCCGGGTATGCACCGGCGCCAACGGAAACACGTGGCTTACCGTGAATACGGTTTCCGATACCGGCGCTCTCGCTCTGATTGGCCACGGTTCGGCGGTAAACGCTGTGAAGAATGGTGAAGCCCCGCGGGATACCTTTGCTTTTCAGCTCAAAGGGAAGGACTCACCCAAATTCGCCGTTCCTTTGACTTCACCGGAAAAGATCCCGCCGGCCCTGCACAGCAAGCTGGGGTTCGACAAACCCTGGACACCGCCGAAAGCACCGGAGCCGGAGCAGGCACCCCGGGCGCAGGTCAAGCCGGCTAACCAACCGCAACCCATGTGAGGATCTCATGCGAAAAATGCTCTGTACCACCCTTCTGTTTCTGGCGTGTCTTCCTGCCGCTGAAGCGGCTTCATGTCGTGCTGGCACTGCTGCAAAAGCAGGTAGTGAAGCCGGCTACAATCGGGCCAAAGAAGCCGCAGATGCCTGGTCACAGCGCCAGAACAATGTCACAGCGTCATTGGGTGACTGTCTGGGGAACATTTCCACCACTATTACGGCGCCAACGTTTCCCAATCTGACCGACGTAATGAACCAGATTGGCCAGAAAATTTGCAAGGCAGCCCGTGACAAAATCAGTGACTATGTCCCTCCGACCATCGACCCCTGGGGAGACTATGCCTCCAGTAGCGGCCTGTCGTCCTACAGTTCGGGAACGACATCCATTCCCGTCAGCCCTCAATCGTCCCCGGCGGCCACTAACAGTGGCCGTTCTTTTATCTCACTGAACTGATGGAAACCACCAAGTGACCAAACAATCTTCAGCCTCCCCGGGGGAGGCGTCTTCAGACACACCCAAAAAGGTTCACGAGTTTGATGAGAAACACCTCGCCCCTTTCATGGAGGCAATGCAGCTTCAAAAAGACAGGATGCTTAACGCCTCCTTTGCCCGCAAATGTCTGGCGGTCGCTCTGGTGTCCGTCTCCTTCAACCTGGTGCAGTTTCCGGTTAACGCCTGGCTTGCCTGGCAGGTCGCTCACCCTCCGATGAAATACTTCGCCACGCTCAACGGCAGCGTACTGGCGCAATATCCAACGTCTGAGCCGGCTTACAGCGACGATGACGTCATTGCCTTTGGTGACAAAGTTGTCCGCAGCGCCTTCCAGCTCGACTTCAAAAACTTCCGCACGCAGATAAGCGATCAACAGCAGAAGTTCTCAGAAGACGGCTTCAGGAGTTACTACAGCGCGCTGACAAACTCCAACCTGTTTGCAAAGGTGAAGACAGACAAGCTGCTGATGTCGGCCAACATCACCCGTAAGGGGATGATTTACCGGCGCGGCCGTGAAGGTTCGGACGGACCCTATATCTGGGAAGTTCAGTATCCCGTCACCCTGAGCATCGATGGCCAGACCCGCAGCCTGCCACCTCAGAACTTCATTTTTACGATCCGCATTCAGCGAACCGACGTCAGGCGCAAACCTGAAGGAATCGAAGTGGCCTCCGTGGTCACCCGGGATGCCCGCTAGAAATCAGGAAACCTCATGAAAATTCGACTTCTCACGACAGCAATTTTGCTCTTGTCGGCGGGCTCTGTGCTGGCTGCTGACTGGGCAGACGCCCGAACAAACACCCCCACGACGGCGTTACCGCCCGCACCTTCCCCGGCAGCTCCGGAAGTGGCCACAACGGCGCCGCCGGCAGAGCAAAGCGAACCCGCAGCGGACATTACTGCTCCGCTACGCCAGTCACCACCGGCACCACCCTCTGCAGCCGAAGCCTGGGCTATCGGCCAGGCCGCTCCGCTTAACCGCGGTGAGATTGAAAACGTCAGCCGGGCTGTCGATGACGCCAGTCGTGGACGTGCCTGGCAGCCTGCAGATGTCGTGCCTCGTATTTCCACTCTGACAGTGAATCTCTCCCCGGGCGCTTCACTACCGGTACTGCGAACAGCCACGCATCAGGCCAGCACTGTGATGTTTACGGACAACACCGGGGCTCCGTGGCCACTGGCGGCCCCGCCTTATAACGCTAACGCCGATGGCTTTACAGTGAACTTTATCCCGGACAGCAGCGTGATGACGGTTCAGGCCAGGCGGCAGTATGACCGCGGGAATATCACGGTGTATCTGAAAGGGCTTGCCGTGCCAATCATCGTGGATGTCACCAGCGGTGAGGCCAGTAACACAGCCAAATCCCGCGTCATTGATACCCGTCTGGATCTGCGCATCCCACAGCGCGGCCCACAGGCGAAAAAGATGCCGGCACCTCAATCAAAGATTGGCCTGAATGACCCAACACTGCAGGCCTTTCTCCATGGCGTTCCCCCTAAAGATGCCCGCCGGCTGAAAACCGAAGGGGCTGTACCGGATACACAGGTCTGGCAGATGGGAGACGACCTCTACATCCGCACCCGCAGTGAGCTGCGTGATGCCTTCGAACAGACCCTGGCCTCTGGCGACGGGACCTGGTTGTACAAACTTCCACTGACCCCGGAAGTGGCTTTCTCTCATGCCGGTAAAACGGTCTGGATGACCTTATCTCTGGAGTAATCATGGCCGCAGAAAAAGACGCCCGCCGGGACGTAAAGAAAACCGGCTTAATCATTGTTATTGGTGGCTTCGCAGCCGTTGCCCTTCTTTTCATACTGGTGTCATGGCTCAATGCTCCACCTGAGGCGGTGACGCACATCAGCGTGGATAAAACTGCCGGTGGAACAGGAAAAGCCACCGCAGAAAGCCCGCAGTACCAGACGCTGCTCAGAGAGAACAACGCTGAAGGCGCTAAGCAGGCGATGGCGAATAACACCAGTTTTATCGCCTCAGCAGGCTCCGGTACCGTGCGTCAGGTTCCGCCAATTTCACAGGAGGCACCGCCAACGCCACCGCCGCCACGGGCAGAGAATCCTTTAACGCCGCCTCAGCATGTTCCGGCACAGACGCTTGACCCTGACCGCAAAAAAACGCTGGAAGCGTTGCTCAAAGAGCTTGTAGCCCAGCGCGGCGCTCCGGTCGGTCAACTGGCCAGTGTAACAGGACAGGCCCCGGGCCAGACGGGTCAGACCGCAGGCGTACCAGGTGCGGCTGCAGCAAGTCCCTTCTCCGGATGGACGGACAGCCTTTCCCCGGCATCGCAAACCGGGAGCGTTTCAGGATCAGGCGGCACAGCAGCTGAACGCATTGTTATTCCTCTGGGCAGTCGTCCGGGTGGCTTGATTGAGACGGCGATTGATTCCGACAACACAAGCTCGCAGGTGCTGGCCCGTATTCCGGCAGGCCCTTATGCCGGCGCCACCTTAACAGCCAACGGTGTCCAGCTCGCCGGCGATGGCGTGACTATCCATTTCACCAACATGGACTGGAACAACAATACCTGGCGTATCGATGCCTGGGCAGCCATGCCGGATACGCTGCAGTCCTCCGTCGCCTCGTCAGTTAACAACCGCTATACCACACGCATTCTGCTGCCGGCACTTGCGCATGGTCTGGGGTTAGGCGGTCAGCTGTATGCCAGTGCCAATACTCAAATCCTGAGCAACGGTTACAACACCCTTGAAGGGCGCGTGGGTATGCCTGACGGTAAAGCTGTGGCCGGTACCATCCTCGGCGGCGCAGCCCAGCAAGCGGGTCAGGTGGTAAGCCAGGACGCACAGAAACTCCCGGTGAAGCAGGTTCTTGTCGATCGTGGCCAGAGCATCGCCGTGCTGTTCATGTCTGCTGTAAAAGAAAGCGACAAAGTGATTAGGACCCGTGATGAGCCTGCGGCTGTCAGCATGCAACCCGCCAGCCGCATGGTCCCCGCCTTACATCCCTGAAGAGAAACGCCATGAAAGAAAACTATTTCGATTCGGACCTTGAGCCCGCAGCCTCGCCGTTGCCTGAACTTCATCCGGAGCCCGAAGAGGAAGCATCTGAGACGCCAGCCAAAGACGAAACCCCTAAAAGCAAACGCCAGTTTATGGGGTATGACCTCAGCACGCTGCTGATTGCCGGCGGCGTACTGATTGCCCTTCTCGTCTATGCCGTCTGGCCAGATGAACCACCTCCGCGTGCCTTTGTTCCTGACCATCAGGCCGCACCTGTGGCAGCGCCAACGGAGGAAGAGGCTCCCGCACCGGAACCCGAACGACTCCCAGCGCCTGCCCCAGTGCCGGAGCCAACTCAACACACTGAATCTGTTCAGCCTGCAGTACCTCCGGTAGATGCCCAGGCACTGCAGCAGGTCAGCGAGGCAAACCAGCAAGGGATAAACGTACTGGATGGCCGTGTCACCGATGCAGAGCGACGTCTGGCAGAACTTGAAGCACGAATGAAGGCAATGGGAACCGGTGCAACTGGCCCAGCCAAAGCCGCCAGCAAACCAGTAAAACGTACCGTCGTTAAATCGACATCAGCATCAACGCACCGTACAGCAGCTGCACGAGCAGGGACTGGCAATCAGCGCAGTACCGGCGTACAGGGCTGGCGGTTACATACCATTTACCCGGGCATGGCCTGGATAACCCACGGAGGATTCACCTGGTCGGTGCAGGCCGGCGATAACATCAACGGCATAACCATCCGCAGCATTAATGCCACTGCACGCACCGTCACAACTGACAGGGGCGTCATTCGCCAGGGGGGCTAATGGACGCCATTCAAATCCTGGTTCAGGTCGCCGACGGTCTGAAAACCAGCGGTATCCGCCTGATATTGGCTCTGGCCTTTATGTTCGGGCTCGGTGGTTGCATGTTCACCTTGTTCTCCGCCGCCCAACGCGCCCGCCACGGTAAACCTGTCAGCGGGATTAAAGTTCTGGCATCGGTCTGCCTCGGAGGCGCCCTCATCGCCCTGCATCAGATGATGAATAAAGCCTCCCATACCCTGAGTTTTGGCGATGTTTCCTTTGATGCCATCGCTTACGCCCCGGAATCCATGGGTCAGGCCAAGCTCGCCATCGATGCCGTTCTTACCCTGCTGCGTGCGGTCGGGGTGATGTTTTTCTTCATGGGTATATCTCGTGTCCGTCGCTCTCTGGTTGATGGCCACACAGGCCTGACTGCACGTGAAGATGTCTCTGCAGGCATGGTGATCCTCATCTGCGGCATTCTCCTGGCCTGCAATCCACAACTGCTCGACGCACTGCAAAAAACGCTGCATCTGAGCTGGAATTAACTCCATAAACAAAAGAGGTTTTAACAATGCGTAATTTCACACTGTCCGTTTCCGTACGCCTGTGGCTGGCTGCTTCTTCACTGGGCCAACGCCTTATGGCACCGATTGTCGCAATCCTGGGCTCTTTGACTGTGCCAGCTTATGCCGACGATGACTTTTTCGGCATGTTCGACAAAGTCGCTGATGGTGCAGACAATTCCGGAAAAAGTTTTCTGAAACTGGCGAAATTTGGCGGTATTGGGCTTGTTATTACTGGCGTAGTGCTCTGGGTAGCCAAGAAAAAGAACCCTCAGATTGGCTGGGGCTGGGTCCTGACCTGTATCGGTGCCGGTTGCATCATGATTGCCATTGACCAGTTCATCAAGAAAGGTCAGAGCACCATTCAGCTGAACCCGGTTGACGTGGGTTAACTTCATTCCCCGGCGCGCTGGCGCCGGGGTCCTGACTTAATGGAGGTCTCTCTTGAACCGATTCCCGGCAGCAGTCAGTTTCCTTTTCCCCGTTCAGCTGGAGCCTTGCCCGCCAGACGACAGCGATACAGCACTCCCATCCCTGAACCTGAAAGCTCCTGAAGCAATTACCTTTTGCCAGTGGCTTATTCCACTACTCCCTGAATTTTATCACTGTGGTGTCACTGCCGATGCTGGCTACGACTGTAATGTGTGGCTGATCCCACTGGCTCCTCTGAGCGAACGGCTGCAAAAACTGACGCCAGAGCAATATGATGGGATCAAACTGTTTGCACCTCTCACTAAAGCCTGCCGGCGCTGGTCCCGTCACGGCGTCACACACCTGCGCCTGACTGCAGCTATCCGCTATCAGCACTTTGACATCGAGCAGCAGGTCTGGGGGCATGAACAAACTGGACACAGTCCCGCTCTGTACCGGCGGGCGGTGAAACTCACCGGCAACGCCTGCGAATACTGCGGGCATGTCAGTGCCAGTAATCTGCTGGCATTTCGTGACGGCAATCCGGAAAACACGCACGACGATAACCTCACTGTCGGCTGTAGCGTATGCCTCTGCAGCCGCCATCTGAATCGTCTGGGTGCCAACGATGGCGTGATGGTTTACCTGCCTGAACTTGCACCTGCTGACATCAGCCGGTTGATAAGAACGGTGATTACTGCCCGGCGCGACGGGAACGAACGCCAGCAAGAGGGTGCGACCATGATCCTCAACTGGCTTGCCGCACACCGGGCTGAGACTGAACGATTCTGGGGAACCAGCCATCCGGGCGAATTTGGACAGGCGCTGCAGCAGTCATCGCCCCCACTGCGTGAGTCGCTACAACAGCGCTTGCGCCATGTTGCACTCATTCCCAACCCGGACATTATCGCCGCAAGGTCGTTCAGCCTGAGTCTTACACCTGGTCAATGGACGTCCCTGTACAACCAGTATTGCCGCCAGTCCTGACGGCCCTATCAGAGAACATTCGCATGAAAAATCCACTGGTCTCCGCGCTGGAATGCGTGGAGGAAGCCATTGCCTGGGCCTCGCGTTATGCGCTGGGGCAGGACTTTACGCGTTACTGCGATCTTCGCACCACCATAGGCCTGACCGACGACGATCGTAAGCGCCGCCCCGGAATGTCCTCTCCGTATATATTCCTCACAGAGGAAGGCCACTATGCCAGCGTGTTCGAAATCGAGGGAACCTACTGCGCTTTCAATGAGGAGACGGCCATTACGGAAGAAGAGAGGCGGGATAAAGCACTGTTCAGTAACTACATTGCCCGCCTGACAACGCTGCTGACCAGCGAGTTTAAAGAACCCGGTCGTAAGCTGAGTTTCGTCTTCGAATGCGATCCGGGCAAAGCCCGGGCTGAACTGAAAAAACTGCTGGCTCATCAGTACCGCAGCATGAAGCGTATGGGCCTCAACCTGACTGATATTCTGGATGAACGTATTGAGAAAATGGCCCCCTTCATCGCCCGGGAGCGCGCATTCCTGGTGGTCTATACCGCTCGCGAAGCACTCTCCTCTACTGAAATCCGCGATGAAGAAAAGCGCCGTGAGGCTTTGCTGAAGAAAAGTCCGGGTGCGCGATATGGCCAGAACCCGGTATTTCAGGCGCTGGAAGGGCTAAAAATTCGCCACGATACTTTTATCACCATGCTGGAAAACCAGTTTGGTAAAGGTGACTTTGGAACCCGCATTCGGCTGATGAATGCCCATGAATTTGGTTTCTCGTTACGTGAACAAATCGAACGCGAAAGTACCTCAGATTCCTGGCGTCCGTTTCTGCCCGGGGATGTAAAGTGGCCACATGGCCGGCCGAAAGGAAACGACCATTCGGTGCTCCTCGCACCTCATCTCCATTATCAGTTATTCAACAGTGAACCTATCATCGATGGCAGCTTCATTCATGTTGATGACCACTGGCACACCACCCTGGCACTTTCGCTGGGTCCTCAGCAACCGGAAACGTTCAGCCAGCTGTTCGACAAAATCAACCGTCACCTGCCCTGGCGTATCCGTATGGACCTGATGCCGGGCGGCATGAAGGCACTCGGCGGAAAGAAAACCATCCTGGGCCTGGCTGGCCTGCTGCCTCCTCTGCGCCCGGTTTATGATTCTGTTCAGTGGCTGGAAGAGGTGGATAAAAGCGAACCGGTCTGCGTAATGACCATCTGCGCCAGCACGTGGGCCCGGGATAAAGAAACCGCGAAGCGTAATCGGACGTTGCTTCAGAAGGGGCTTCAGTCCTGGGGCGTCTGTGAAGTAACGGGGACCTTTGGCGACCCGGCGCGCGCCTGGGCATCAACCCTGGTCGGGGCGAACGCCCTTAGCATTCCATCACTGATGTATCCGCCTCTCTCAGCAGCGCTTGCTTTACTTCCACTACAGCGCCCGGCCACGCCATGGGCAGACGATGCCAGCATTGTGTTTGCCACCCCTGACGGCAAGCCCTTTCCTGTGAAACTGGCCAGTAACCTGCAAACAAAATTCACGGAGATAGTCGCCGGTGAACCCGGCACGGGGAAGTCAGTGGCCCTGGGGGCGCTCAGCGAGGCCATCTTATTCTCAGGCCTGAGCAACCTGCCGTTTCTGTCCTACGTCGATAAAGGATTTTCTGCCCAGGGACTGATAAGGCTCATTCGTGATGCGTTACCTAAATCACGTCAAAACGAAGTGGTTGGCATCGTTCTGGAAAACAGTCGCAAGCACTGTAAGAACCCGTTTGACGTCCAGATTGGGATGAAATATCCGCTGACGCCGGAAAAGGAATATCTGCTCAGCATCTGCGAAACACTGTGCGTGAACCCGGAAACCGGTACGCCGCCGAACTCCCAGGACTGCCGGCAGATCCTCAGCCGGGTTATCGACACGGCCTATGAAACAAATGCCAGTCTGACACCCGTTCGATACGCACAGACGCTTGAGCCCCTGGTCGATGAGGCACTTGAAAAAACCGGTATTCGTCATGAGTACGATGGTAACTGGTGGTCAAAAGCCACGTGGTATGAAGTCAGGGATTTGCTCTTCTCCCGCGGGGAACTGGCCGCCGCAACGCGAGCCCATTACCAGGCCATGCCGGAGCTGAGTGACCTGCAGGTGTACCTCAATGATGAGGACGTCCGTATGCAGTACGGCACCATCACCCGTGAGGGGAGCGGTGAAACGCTGCTCTCTTATATCAGTCGCTGTCTGTCAGATGCCTTACGCACTTATAAAATGCTTTCGGGCCGTACCGTGTTTGAACTTAGCCCTGACACACGTGTTATTGCCATTGATCTGAACAACGTAGTCGGCGGTAAAACGCGGGCCGGGCAGGTCAAAACAGGTCTTATGTATCTCTACGCCGGTCAGCTAGCTGCCGGGCATTTTGAGCTGCCGCAATACCGTAATGAGCTAATGCGCGAACTGCCGGAAATGTACCAGCCGTTCCACCACGAACGGCTGACCCAACTGTCCCAGGAGGTGAAAACCAAGATTTATGACGAGCTGCACAACGCCAAGGACATCCCGTTTATCATGAATAAACTGGTCACCCAGGATCTGGAGAACCGCAAGTTCTTCATCCGAACCGTGCTGAGCTCTCAGTATCTGAATCACTTCCCGCATGAAATCCTGAAGTCAGCGAACAGTCTCTATCTGATGCAGGTCAGCCATGAGGATCTTCCATTGCTGACTGAGCATTTTGGCGTGCCGGCACATACCGCACAGGCGTTCCGCCATATTGGCTCCGGTGCTTCCCCAGACGGCAGTGGTACGCACTTCCTGGCGTGCTTCCGCCTGAAAACCGGCAGAGTAGTGCAGATCCTAAAAAATACTCTCGGCCCCAAGGAATTGTGGGCGCTCAACTCAACCCCGAAAGATGCTGCCTTGCGCGACCAGCTATATGACCTGCTCGACGGCAGGAAGGCCAGGGCTATCCTGGCTGAGGCCTTCCCGACCGGTAGTGCCGT
Organism: Erwinia aphidicola; assembly: GCF_024169515.1. Lineage (NCBI taxonomy): Bacteria > Pseudomonadati > Pseudomonadota > Gammaproteobacteria > Enterobacterales > Erwiniaceae > Erwinia > Erwinia aphidicola. The sequence goes on from NZ_JAMKCQ010000002.1 coordinate 94,385, forward strand.
CAGCCTCATCGACCTGCGCCAGAAAGAAGCGCGAGAAACCGATCACGGCAACGTAATTAACCGACTGGCCAACGAGCTGATTGCCGCACGTGGCCTGCAAATCTGATTAAGGCGAAACCCATGAAGAAACGACTCCTGGCCGTCACCATCGGCGGCCTGCTGCTGTCTGCTACACAGGCGATGGCTTATCCGGTGGAGGTGACGAGCAGTCGCCCTATCACCACCGAAGTAGTTCCGCAACTGAGTGCGGCCAACAGCACGTTGGGCACTATTCTATCAACCAACCAGCAGATTGGCGGCGCCATCAGTTCCGGCAACGACAAGATTGCGGCCATGATCCAACAATCGACGGAGAACATGCAGCAATACGCCACCTATGCGCAGCAGGTGCAAAACCTGGAGCAGGCCAGGCGCAGCTACACCGTGCCGGACAGCATCTGCAGTGAGTCTGCCTCCGGGCAGGCCTCGCAGGTAGCCCGTCAGTCGGCCGCGAAACAATCAGCGCTTTCCAGCGGTGGCGGTGTACGGAACAGCGCCATCAAAAAAGCCCTGTCTTCTAAACCCGACGTCCCTGAAAAGGGGCTTTTTGCCACAGCAGAAATCCACCGAAACTACTGCACCAAGGAAGATGCGGATGCCTGGGGTGACCTCTGCAGCGGGGAATCAACGTTACCGGGCGGAGATAAGGAAGTCCGCTCGCTACTGGCTGGCGCCGGGCCCGAAGATAAAGCCCCTGAGCTGACCTTCACCCAGGAACAGACCGATGCGGCGATGATGTACCTTAAAAACTCAGCCCGCCGTAGCCCCGGCCGGGCGCTGAAAAAGGGAGAAGTGAAAACCGACAGTGGTCGTCAGTACATCGGGATGATGACAGAGCATGACGCCATACAAAGCGCAGCTGAGCAACCTCAGCTGGCGATGGTCGCGGCCAGTCAGCCTAATGAAGCAACGAAAGACGTGCTGGCCGAAACACTCCAGACGCCATCGAGCAGGGCCTGGTTTGATGAGAATGCCTCAGCCGAAGCAAAGCGCACCGGCATGATGTCATTGCGTGAATTTGAGTCCTTCGAAGTCAATCGCCGGTACGCCAATACCGATTACCAGATTGACCTGCAGGCTATGGATGGCGACAACCTTTTGCGTGAATCCATTCGAATCCAGAGCCTTCAGACCGCCCTACTGTTAGGCATCAAGCAGCAGCTGCAGGAGAACGCCATTATCTCTGGCCAGCAGTTAAGTCTTGAGGGGGCCCAGTACTATGAACCTCGCCTGGCGCAGAAACTGCAGCAGGCCGCCGCCGGAGCTACCCGCCAATGAAGAAAATAGGAAAGAAAGCCTGGTTTGCCGCCAATCTGGTCCTCCCGCTCTGGGAGGCCGGTCGCATGGTAAATGCTGCACGGTATGCGGCTGAGAAAAATGCGGAGCGGTTCCGGCGTCTGTGGCCTGAAGCCGCACAGAGAGAAAAAGAAATTCTCACTTTTGACGAAGCCGTGGCCGCCAGTGGACACAGCAGAGAAGCACTGATGCGCCGCTTCCTACTGGCTAAACGGATCTGGCTGGCCATGTTCATCGTGGCCATAAGCATCGTCATTTTGCTACCGATGGGAACACTCCTTGCAGCCCCTCCGGGTTCCGGGGTGCTGCTGATGCGTATGTTCAGCCTGATGTTCATGGTTTCCGCCTTCGCCGGCATGTTGTTTGTGTGTGCCATGAAAAACCAGTTTCACCTCTGGCAACTTCTCAGCCAGGAACTGGGATCGTTTACTCAATGGCGGGCAACCGGCACCTGGCTTAACGAGCTCTTCAGCTGGCGTGCCCCGTTCTGACCTTTTCCCTCTGCCATCCTCCGGATGCGCATTCTGTTCGTTACGGAAACCAATATGAAAAGACTGCTACTGTTACTGGCCGCCTTCGCGCTGGTCGGTCTGTCGTTGCCGGCATTTGCAGAAAATATCAACTACGACACGATTAGCGGTGCGGCCACACGGTCCACCGACCTCTCACGCCAGCTGCTTATTATGGTTTATGGCGACGTGGTGAATAACCCGCTGCAGCCTCAGAACGTCAGCTTCATCGGCCAGCTTTATGGCGTGTTTAACGCTATTATCGCTGGTCTTGCTTTCGTCTGGTTTATGGGGGTTACCCTACGTGCCACGGTACTGACCGGAAACCGCGGTAAAGTATTTGGCCGTGGTAACACCATGATGGCGCCCGTCTCATCGCTGGCGGGATTTATGGCACTGGTACCCACACCTTCTGGCTGGTCCATTTCGAATCTCGCGTTCTTATGGATGGCATCGATCATGGGCGTGGGAAGCGCCAATCTACTCACCGATAAAGCGGCAGACGTCATTATGGACGGACAGTCCATGATTATGCAGCCCGTTGCCGGTGAAACCATCACTGCGGCCCGGGGCATGTTCGACATGTACCTGTGCAAGGCGGCGATGAACACCGAACAGGCTGAAATGCACCAGGCCGGTAGTAGCAACACCCCCCCAATGTCTGAACAGCGGTCTTCTGACGGCCGAGAGATACGCATTTCGAACGGCAGTGCGCTCTGCGGCAGCGCCAAATTGCCGGAAACAACTGACAGTGGTTCCTGGTTCCCCTTTAGTGTCCCAATAAATTCCGGTCCGCTAGAAAATGCTCAGATGAGTGCCTTCACGGCGATGAACAGCACACTCTCACAGAACGCGGATAACTTTGTCAGCGCCTGGCGAAGCTATCAGGATGGAGGACAAAGCCGACTTCCGGATGCTGAAGCGGAAATTCAGCAGGCTGCACGCCAGTATGAAGACACAATTACTGCAGCAACTGCAAGCGTGGACAATGAAGGAACAATCCGAAGCGAGCTCGCAAACTATCTGAAGCAAAGCGGCTGGATTTCGCTGGGTGCGTGGTACCAGTCATTCGCTACAGCAAATCAGAAAGTTAATAGCGTGGCCAACCAAAGCCCTATCGTTACAGGACCATCAAATATCGGGGAAACAGGTGTAGGTCAATTGCAGGAGGAAATTCAAATAGCTTTACGATCTCAGAGGAAAAACTCAACATTCACCCCTCCTCTAGGCTCTGCAAACTTACCGGGAAATGATAATCTTGATGATGTTCAGTCAGCCAATTCGGCCATAATAAAAGTCATGCCCAAAATGCAGGTATTCACCGCATGGATAGCAAACTCGGTCATGACTAGCGGGAATAAAGATGGCTCTACTCAGGTTAACCCTATTTTACAGATGAAAGCCATTGGAGACTATACACTTGGAACTGCTCAAGCGACATTTATTGCTTTTACCGCTGCTAAAACAATTGTTGATTGGGGTAACGGAACTGGTGTTGGAAAATTAGTTAATGCAGTATCAGGAGCTGGTTACATAGCGAAAAGCATAATTGGCGCAATAGCTCCAATTGTATATTTCGTCATATTCATACTGTTAAGCATAGGATTCTCACTATCAATTTTCCTTCCATTCATCCCTCTGATTTATTGGATTACAGCCTGTACCTCATGGCTGGCAAGCGTACTAATTGGTACTACAGCAGGATCTTTATGGGCAGCTACACATATAGGCACAGAAGAAGATAAAGGGAGCCGCGCTAATTATGGTTATATATTTCTGATTGATGCTGCCATTCGCCCCTCACTGATGGTTTTTGGGTTTTTCTTTGCCAGTCTCGTGGTTGTTGCTATTGGGACATTGCTCAATATATTGATATTGCCCGCAATGGCTAACGTTCAGGCTGACTCAATCACTGGGTTAGCCAGCTTAATTGGCATTCTGATGATATACGCCAGAACATGTACCACGCTGGTTTCATCGGCATTCAGTCTGCAGGTCTACTTGCCAGATTATGTCATTGCCTGGTTAGGTGGTCGTGAAGCCGCACAGATGATGAAAGGGGCCGTTGAATCCGCCCGTAGTATGTTTGCTGGGTTTGGAGGTAAAGCTGGACACGCCCCAGGGCTGAAGAAGGTTGATGCAGCTAAGCCAGGAGGAGATGCTGACGGCTTCAAATAGTGTGAGGTAGCACAACTAGAAAAGACTTAAAAACAGGTCATTTTATGTTATGATATGACCTGTAAATCAGTCTCACTAATGGAGAAGCTATGCCAAACCTCATTCACAGCGATACAACAGCCAGCATCAGTGAGCTGAAGAAAAACCCTATGGCCACTGTCAATGCAGGCGCCGGCTCTCCCGTGGCTATTCTGAACCATAACCAACCTGCTTTTTACTGTGTGCCAGCTGAACTCTATGAGCAGATGCTCGAATACATTGACGAGGAAGAGCTTGCTAAACTGGTTACTAAACGCAGCAAACAGGCATTGCATGATGTGGATCTGGATAGCTACTTATGACCTATCGGGTGAAGTTCAGAACGGATGCGCTGAAAGAATGGAATAATCTTGATAAGGCTATTCAGCAGCAGTTTGTCCGGAAGCTAAAGAAATGTGCGGAGAATCCTCATATCCCTTCCGCAAAGTTACGAGGAATGCCCGATTGCTATAAAATCAAACTGCAAGCATCGGGCTTCAGGCTGGTTTATCAGGTTATTAACGACGAACTAATCATTGCTGTGGTCGCTGTAGGCAAACGGGAGCACAGCAAAGTTTATAATCTGGCTAGCAAACGGCTAAGATAAAATCAGGACGAAACATATGACTGTAAAATATTTAGATACTTACTCAAAGAAATGGTCTGTAGCTTTCGCCGGCACCTTGTCAGGAATGTATTTATTTTTTGCATTCCCGTTTCATTTAATTTTCGCTGGCTGGTTGTTTGCGTTAAGAAACGATTATGTATACGGACTTCGTCAACAAGACATCCCCATGGCATTATTAACATGGATTTCTTTACTAGCAGCAATTTCACTAACCACATACTCAATATATCGGCAAAACAAAAACATCAAACTTTTCACAAGTTACTTTCACGAAATGAATTTCAATACTCCTACTAAATCAAACATTTCAAAATCATGGACTGGATTGAGCTACTTAGGATTGGACACCAAAAATGGAACCATCCTATACATTAACCATCCAGACACTACTATCTTTAATTTTTTCATTCCAAAAGATGTACGGGTCATGGGGTTTGGTATGTACGACTGGAAGTCTGTTGAAGTTGAGGGAAACACGCTCAGAATCTATACCGGCATACCAGAGCTTCCAATAGTATCTATTTCAACCGGCAAGGCGAACGAGTTGTATGAAAAAATCTATGCCATGCGCAATCAGAACTGGACTTACGAGAATAATGTTCCTGGCTACGTGGAGCATCAGGCACAAAGGATCGCAGAGAAAAACGGCATCAACCTGGTTCTGCCACCGAAATAATTCTTAAGCAGTCGCAACCCCTTCATCAGAGGCACTCTTTTCAGAGTGCCTTTTCTTTTGCATTCGTACTATCAAAGGCCCTCCTATGGCGCAACCACCACGCAATGACGTCCGGTCTCATGACTGGTCAATGGCTGTGGTCGGCGGCTTAATCACGCTGATTATCGCAGCCCTATTTTTCCGACAGCTCACCGTCGAGACCTGTTCCTTAGTGCTTTACTGGCTATGGAGTATCGCCGATTTTCCTCGCACACATGAGTTTACTGCCTGGCGTATTAATCTTCTGGCCAGAACGCACAATAACGCCCCGGACGTTACCTGGGGCGAGTTTTTTCCCGTAATGGACGTTACTGCCGGCATTCTGATGATTGCGCTGGTCCCTCTTGTCATTACCGGCATTATCGCCGTTCGCCGGCACCAGGTAAGTCGTACCCGGCGTGATATTTCTATCCATACGCTGCCCCGCATTATGTCTGCTTTCTCACCGTCAATTATTCCGGCACTGACCTACGGCGATAAAAAGCAGCAGCTGCTGAATGTAGACCCTGAAGAACATCGGAGCGCGCAGACGCCGGATGAGTTCGCTATCGAGCATAAACTGGTCGTCAATCAGCGGTTACGCCGGGAGGTGGCTCAGGAACTGTTCATTGCCCAGCTGGGGACCCCACTGCCCAAAGTCGCCACCGGCGCCGACGTGACGCCACTCTTCAACGCGTTTAATGACCATGAACGGGCCATGTTCGCCATCTTTGGCCTGCAGCACTTCTTGGACAAGCGTAAGGAAGCTGAAGCACTACTGGATGTGCTCAACCGTTCCACGTTGAAAACTGACCGCAGGTACCGAAACAAAATTGGCTACCCCAATCTGGCGTTGGCCAACAGCGCATTCAAAAAGGTTATCGCTACAGAACAGGCCCGGAACTTCATCAGGCAGTACGGCTACGTTCGTACGGCCATCTCGGCCCTGCATGACAACGATCTGCACTTGCCCATTCGCCGTTTCCGCTGGTTGAAAGGGCTCGACCGTCCGCTTTGGTACACCCTGGCGTCTACTGGACGCCCCTGGCCGTTTGTTGAAGCAGCTGGCGTCGTCAGCCAGGCCCACTGGGAAACACTGGCAGCACGCTACAGGGTTCGCCTGAGCCATCCCATCATGAGCCTCGCGCTGAATGGTCTGGAAGACGACCTGCGGAACATCGGGGCAGTTGTTGATGATACGCCCGGAACGGTCCGTTCTCCTGTTGAAGAGGAGGACGATATTGAGGATGACGATGAAGATGCTGGCCCAACAGCTGGCCACACAGTAGAACCTCACGCGCACCGCCACATCCATTCCTTTCGCCCAAAAATGAGATAATCCCATGTCAGAGCAAACCATTTTCAATATCAGCACCGAAATTCACGACCAGCACCTGCAAGTCCGTTTAAACGATCGCAGCATTTTCTGCCTGAACAAGCCGACCGCTGAGCGTTATCAGCTCACCCTGGAACAGGATGCCGGAAACTATGTTATCTGGATGCGCCAAAGCAATAATGGCTTCGCCCGTCTTTATTCAACGGAAGATCCTGAGCTCGCCAGCCTGATTATGAATACCACGGCCAACGTACTTACACGTATGGCCATGGTCACGAGCCAGGCCCATCCAGCGCCTTCTCATACTACGTCCAAGTGGAAATGGTTCGCACCGGGTGCTCTGTGCCTTGCCCTTGCAGCTGCCTGGTTGGCGCCGCAGTTCAGTGGTCCGATAAAGGCACCGGTGGCCACTCCAGTTCCAGTGGTGTCACAAGTTCAGCCTGCGCCGACTAAAGTAACCGCAGTGACGACGCCGCAAGTGGTCCCGCAAACGCAAACCGCCCAAGTTCAGGGTACCCCATCCCTCTCTCCGGAAGCGGCAGCTGAGGCCAGGGCGTTGCTCGCAGAAAGACTAAAAAATGGTGCAGCAAAGCAGGAGTTCACTGTTCGACTGTCCTCTGGCCATGAACGCTCACTTTACATCTTCCTTGATCCGGAATGCCCAAACTGCCGCATCTTTGAACCGACTGTCCAGGCTCTGGCAGAAGACTACAACGTGGAGATTTTTCCGGTGACGCTGATTGGCAAAACCCGCACGGCAGACGAGGTGGTGCCCCTGCTCTGCGCCACACCTGAGAAGCGCGCACAGATGTGGAAGGCCCTGAACGACACCGGCGCCGGCATGCTCAACCTGGCAGAGAAAGAAAAAGCGAGTATTGCACCGGCCGCCTGTGATGCCGGCAAGCTGGCCCTGGCGCGCAATGACCTGGCATTTGAGCTGTATCGCATGCCGGGGACACCGACGGTCATCAGCGATGACGGCCGCATGATCCCGCTGCAGGCCATGTCCAGTGATACCGCGCTGAAATCATTCCTCGATACCCGCCAGTAAGGAGGCCTTAATGGATTTAAAAGGACGTCACGGCCCTGTGGACAGTTGGCGAATAAGCCGGCTGGTCCATGGCCAACAAGTTGAGCGCATACTCCTGGCGCCAGCTACCGTACAACTACTACTGGTGTTTTCTCTTCTGATCGGCGCCATTTGCCCTGTAACACTGCTTATATCCCTGCCACTCGGTACTATCCTGCTGGTCGCATTTAGCGATCAGCGCTTTCGCTTACCGTTGCGAATACCGATGGATGTTGGAGGACTGGACCTTTCGACAGAGCGCGAGCTCAGCTGGAATATTCCACTACTCAATCTGAACCTCCCCAAAATTGTTCGGGGAAAATCAGAGGGAACGCTGTGCCTGGGAACAGCACGCA
>NZ_JAMKCQ010000003.1 GCF_024169515.1 Erwinia aphidicola
GCCAGCAGTACGTTCAGCTCAGAAAGGAAACGGATCCCTTTGTTGACGCCGGAGGTAACGGAAATGGTCGCCATAATCACCGACAGTACAATCAGCCCGGCCTGCGCCGTCAGTCCTTCTGGCACGTCGAACAGCACCTTGAGGCCATAATTGAGCTGCACCACGCCAATGCCAAGTGTGGTGGCGATACCGAAAATGGTCCCCAGCACGGCGGCAATATCCACCGTATGACCAATCGGACCGTTAATGCGCTTGCCAAAAATGGGGTAGAGCGCAGAGCGGATGGTCAGCGGCAGGCCATAGCGATAGCTGAAGTAACCCAGCGCGATCCCCATCAGGGCATACATCGACCAGCCAGTCAGACCGTAGTGGAACAGCGTCCAGACCATCGCCTGACGCGCCGCTTCCATCGTCTGGCCCTGACCTTCCGGAGGCATCATATATTGCGTGACGGGTTCCGCGACCGAGAAGAACATCAGGTCAATGCCTATCCCGGCGGCAAACAGCATTGCCGCCCAGCTCATCAGGCTGAACTCGGGCTTCGACTGCTCCGGCCCGAGCTTGATCGAGCCAAAGCGTGAACAGGCCATAAACAGCACGAAGACGATGTAAACCGTGGCTGCCAGCAGGTAATACCAGCCAAAGGTATTCGATACCCAGTCAAGGGTGAGATTGATCCAGCGATCGGATAAATCGGTGAAGAAAATAGTGGTCAGGGAAAATAGCAGGATGAGGACGGCTGAGGTGTAAAACACCACCGGATTAATACGATCTTTTTGAGGTTTTGCAGGTATTTCGATTGACGGCATAATGTCTCCGCAAACAGTGACCAGAAAAATAACCTGAAGTCCGCTCTGCGAAGCGCGCATTAGCGCATACTGGGTAAAATCCGCCGTATATCCGCTAATTACACTGGGAGAACTCTCAGGTGATGAGTGGTGTAACTTTCTGATTTTATTGTTTTAGTTTTTCTGCAATTGGCCCCCTGACGGTAAGTTTTGGGTAAATTTGAGCACCGATGATAAGTTTTATTGATTGAGCATTCAATTAAAAAAAACTTTAGCGTCTCATTTTTGGCTATTTTTCGGCAGAAAATCGGCAAGTCTGGGCGATATTTTTCCGTTCAGTCTGGTGATTTATCGTCGTCAATTTCCTGCCTTCACTCCGTTTATTCTTTATGAGAATTAACTTATAACCACGTTAATATTGCGGTTATATCCTCGTGTCTATTTTTAATGAATTTTATCATCAAGCTTCAATCCGGTCCCACAAGCAATAAAGCCGAAGAGGATAATGACAAAACATATTGTTATGTTATAACATATCAAAAATAAATGGTGTGCCGTCAGTTTTCACACTGTCTTTATCGCGGTTTTATCAGTCTGTAAGGATGTTCCAATGTCAAATATCAATCTTGCGGCGGACAGCCGTCTGCCGGTCACCGTTCTCTCCGGCTTCCTGGGTGCGGGTAAAACCACGCTGTTAAATCACATCCTTAATAATCGTGAAGGGCGCCGCGTAGCCGTGATCGTCAACGATATGTCGGAAGTGAACATTGACGCTGCGCTGGTGCGTGATGGCGGCGCTGAACTGTCGCGCACCGATGAAAAGCTGGTTGAAATGAGTAACGGCTGTATCTGCTGCACGCTGCGCGAAGACCTGCTGCTGGAAATTAACCGCCTGGCGCGGGAAGGGCGTTTTGACCAACTGGTGATTGAGTCCACTGGGATCTCCGAACCGCTGCCGGTGGCGGAAACCTTCACTTTCGAGGATGAGAGTGGGGAAAGCCTTTCCGCCGTAGCGCGGCTCGATACCATGGTCACGGTGGTCGATTGCTATAACTTCCTGCACGACTACGAGTCATGTGACAGCATTCAATCGCGCGGAGAATCGCTGGGCGAGGGCGATGAGCGCACGGTTGTCGATCTGCTGATTGAACAGATCGAGTTCTGCGACGTGCTGGTGCTGAATAAAACCGACCTGATTGATGCCGAACAGTGTGAACGGCTGTTTGCCATTCTGCGCAGCCTGAACCCCCGGGCGCTGATAGAAACGGCGAGTTTTGGTGCTGTCCCGTTGGAGCGCGTGCTGAACACCGGTCTGTTTAACTTCGCCGATGCCGCGCAGGCGCCGGGATGGATGCAGGAGTTGCGCGGCAGCCACGTACCGGAAACCGAAGAGTATGGCATCAGCCATTTTGTCTGGCGAGCGCGCCGTCCGTTCCATCCTCAGCGCTTCTGGGCATTATTCAGCAATACGCTGCCGGGCGTGGTGCGTTCGAAAGGCTATTTCTGGCTGGCTTCTCGTCCGGCTTTTGCCGGTAACTGGTCACAGGCCGGAGGCGTTTCGCGTCAGGGACTGGCAGGAAGTTGGTGGGTCAGCGTGCCGCGCGAACGCTGGCCACAGGATGAGGAGTCGCTGTTGGAAATAATGCGTAACTGGCAGGACGGCATCGGCGATGCGCGCCAGGAGCTGGTGTTTATTGGTATGGAAATGGATGAAGAGTGGCTTCGACAGCAGCTGGACAGCGCATTATTGAGCCATGCTGAGATGGCTGCCGGTCCGCAGGCGTGGGTCGGAATGGCCGACCCGGTTCCGGAGTGGTTTAACTGACTTGCTGCCAGGGATGGCATCAACGCCCGGCAAAACCATCAAGGTAAGCGCCAGAGGCTTCAGTAATGAAAATGTGAACTCTTCTTTTACCTGCCGGAGAGGTGATGGTCTGGTTCACGAACGTCTCCTGTTTTTGCAGCCTGTTCAGTGCTTCATCGTGATACATCGCCGCCGCTTTTTTCTCGGCCTCGCTGCGGCTCACTCCTGCCTGACGATCTTTCGCCCCCATGTCGTAGAACTGAGCAAATACCGGTGTCATGGCTTTGATGGTATCGGACGTTTTGGTGTAGAAGTTCGGATCGAAATCCTTCTTCGTTTTGAACACATAACTTTTGGCATGAGCTTGCGGACTGGGAAGGTGATTGTTGCAGCCGGATAAGAACGGGAACAATGAAGCGACAATCATGGCGATGAGTGTACGAGGCATAACATTTCCTTTTGAGGGTGTAACATCCTGTTTATAAAACTGTTGCACTGCTGATTCTGACGCAAAATTTCCTCCAGATACAGTTATTTTCACCTGCTGCTATGATGGCGGAGATTGCATAACGCCTTTACGCTCAGTATGGTGTGCGCAATTTTCTGACAGAACCGGAATGACCATGACCACTCACTCTTCAAAAGATCCTCTGCACGGCGTCACGCTGGAAGCGCTGGTCACCGCGCTGGTTGAGCGATATGGCTGGGAAGAACTGGCGCAGCGCATCAGGATCAACTGCTTCAAAAGCGACCCGAGCATCAAATCCAGCCTGAAATTTTTACGCCGCACGCCTTGGGCGCGCCAGGAAGTGGAAGCGCTCTACATCGCCACGATAAGTGAGCCTGAAGCCAGTGAGGAATCTCAGGATAACGATCCCTGGGCCAACGCGAAAAATCGCCCCCGTTCGTAATCAAGCCTCGTAAATACATGAAAGGGCTCTCCTGTCTCCTATTTTGTGACATCCGCACTGTAGGAAGACCACCTCAGCATGGGCACCAGCGCTGCTGCGTGAGCAGGTTGCGACCTGGACTGACGATCGCTGGCTTGCACCTGAGATTGCCAAAGCAGCCCTGCTGATGAAAACGCAGTCGCTAGCGGCCTAACCGTTTAATGTTGTCATCCATCCGCGCCTGCAGGGTACGCAACGTTTCCCCGGTGATTTGGCCGGGGAACATATCGCCAGCCTTCAGCGCAAAGCCCGCTGCCACATCACAGCACTTCGCAATAATATTACCCGCCTGCTGCGAACTCAGCTCGGCTTCCTGCTCAGCAAGCGCCAGGAGATGTTCACGGCCAATCTGTAACGCTTCGCCCATTACGTCCATTTGATGATAACCACCCGGTCCCTCGCACCAGGTGACATCGTAGGCCGGTGCCAGCTGCCACTGGCCGTTGTGCGTCATGGTGTAAGCAAAATTTTTCGGATGATCGTCGCGGTTATTGAACACGATATTGAACACGACGCGCTCAAAAGCCAGGGCTTTCTGGCGTACGTCATTGGTACACAGCTGTGTTGCACGCAGGAAGCTGGTGTAATCCAGCGCGCCGGGTACTTGATAATTGGCCCCGGTGTAGGCCGCAAGGCTCTGCATCGGCACCCGCAATCCGTTTTGGCGGTCAAACCGTTTTGAGGCAAACGCCGCCTGACCATTGGGCAAAGAGAAATAAGCGGTGTCAGGCGTATCGATCTGACACTCGCGCAGGCACTGTGCATACACCGCCTCGATCGCGCACACTTCAGGATGTTCCTGGCGGGCGGGAAATTTAATCAGCCAGGCCTCCAGTTGTGCAGAGGCGGCAGTGGTGAAATGGCCGCTGGCCGGATCGCGGTACAGTAGCGCTTTCGGCCTCGCACCCTGAGGCGACCCGCCCATCTGGAGTAGCCGCTGCAGAAATGCGCCACCTTCGCCGTCCAGAACTTCCTGAACCTCCGTCGCCAGCTTCGACAGCGTAATATCCTGCGCCAGGGCAGCAGCTTCCGATTGTGAAGGTTCAAACGACATTGCCCCCATCGCATTGCTACCGATGTAAGTCAGCCGTTCAAGCGGGCCAATGCGCGCTGCATTCAGCCCGCGCTGGCGAAACAGGCGATCCATTAGCAGCATGCCCCAACCATCGGGCAGCGCATCGTAAACCGGGCCGGGTAAGCCAAGCTGATGCGCGGGGAAATCTCTGCGCAGCCGCGGCCCTTTTAGCGCCAGGCGGAGCGACGAAAGCTCCAGTCCGCGCCGCGCCGCCTCTTCGCTGTATTCAAACATGATCAGCGGGCGACCGGTTAACGCGATCGATGACACCAGCGTTCCCCACTGCCATCGTTCATCCCAGCCCTCGTAGTAAACATCGACTTTACTGACCATGGGTTGAACTCCTTTTTACGCGCTGGCGTGCAGTACTCTTCTCGTAACGCAGAAGATCGTCGATGCTGTCGATCTGAGGCATAAACAGCGCCTCCAGCTCTTTCCCGCGCCCAAGCACCATCGCCACCCGTACCAGATTTTCAAACCCCACGTTGCGCCCGGCTTCGAGGTTTGACACCGTATTGACGCCAATCCCCGCCCGCGACGCGACGTCGGCCTGCGTCATCTGCTGCGTCAGGCGCTCTTTGCGTAGCCGCTCGCAGAGCAGCTTAACAACTTCGCCGGGTTTACTAAGGGTTAAATCCATCATAATAATGCTTATCTTTAAAATATGAGGTTAATACACGTTATTATAGAGTTAAGTAGTAATTGTGGCAAAGCGATTAAATCCATAATCATGGGGTTAAACAGCTTAATATCGATACAAACTATGAAATTATGGAGTTAGTCGGTTGGCGAAAGCTGTTTTACAGGGAATGGTGCAGTTTATCAGGTGCGCGGTAAAAGCCCGTTCTTCAAGGAGGGGATGATGTCAATTCGCTGGTTGATTAAGCGCATTGGCGGCGGGTGAGCAGAAATAGTAGCCTGCCCATTTCCATGACCGAACTCGCGTTATTAACAATATCTTGTTTATCATGGACCGTTTTTTTGTTAGTTATCTGCGCCTCAGCGATCGGTGGAGAGTGCGCATGGAACGAAGCAAGATGCTGTCGCTGCTGACAGTCTGTTCACTGTTGATCGCCGCCTGTGCGCCGCTGCCGCTTTCTCAGTCTGCCGACCAGTTTTTCTCCGCGCTCGAACAGGCTCCGGCTAGCATAGCGATCCCGCTCAGCACGCTGCAGCAGCTGGACCCGTTGCTATTACGCCCTTCTTCACTTTATCCCGACTTTGACGACTTGCCATTACCGGTATTGTCGGCGTTGTACCATTATCAGCAGCGCTGTACCGGGTCACTTCGTGAGGTACCCAGGGCGAGCCGTCAGCTGGCGCTGGCATTGTGTCATGACACGCTGCTTACGGCTGACTGGTTTGCCGCACATCCCGTCTCTCCGCTCGGAGGAAGCAACGCCTGGTACTACTTGCAGCGCCACCCTGAGCAGCGTGCGGCGCTGGAAAAGGTGCTACACGTGCGGGAAAGACCGCAGGCGCTGGGAGGCATTGGCCTGCTATCTGATGAGAACCTTGATGCGCTGGCAAGTGGGCAGGGCTGGCTGATGCAGAACGGCACGCTGTGGCGATTACATCATCAACAGTGGCTTCTATACGCGCCCCAGGTCTGGCAGCCGCTAGCCAGACGCGCAGGAATAATATTACTTGCTGCTGGCGGACGTTGTGATATTGCCCTGAGCACGCTTTGCATCATACCAGGCGTTGAGAGCAGCGCAGCCTGGCGATCGTTACTGACCGGTGCGGCAATCATGGCGTCTGTATCCCTGATCTGGTTTGCCTGGCAGCGGCGACGTTTGCAGCAGCGGCATCGCTTTATCCTGCAGATGCTGACGCATGAACTGCGCACGCCCATCGCCCGCCTGGGCAACGTGGTGGAAGATTTTCGTCGTGATTTCGACACTCTGCCGCTGCCTGCACAGTCCGGTTTTGCCGCGCTGGCGGATTGCGTGCAGCGCATGCGGCAGATGGCTGAAGCCAGCGAGCACTATCTGACTGGTGACAGTCGGCGGAAGGTGCTGGAGGCCCCCACCGCGCTGTTACTGAGCGAATGGCTTAGCCATATAACGGGATGCTGGCCCGGGCTGACGTTTTGCCTCGCCAGCGATCGCCGGGTCGCACTGCCAATATATTGGGTCACCCTGTGTCTGAATAACCTGTTGGATAATGCTTTTTGCCACGGACGCGCCCCGGTTCGTCTGAGCGCAGAGTGGGATAAAGGGCGGCTCACTCTGCGGGTGACGGATTCAGGTTCACTGCAGTCACCGCGTTTACCCCACCTGGGGCGGTCTCTTTCAGCGCAGTCCGGGATGGGCCTCGGACTGGCGATTGTCAGACGCATTATCTGGCGACTTAAGGGGCGCCTGACGCTCAGCGGGCCACCTACCACCTTCACTCTGGAGCTGCCTTGTGACAAGCAATAATACGCTGTTGCTGATAGAGGACGATCTTGCACTGGGTGAGGGGTTGACCTCCTTCCTGCGGCAGGAAGGGTTTATCTGCCACTGGACGCGCGAAACAGCAGCGGTATCGCACCTGTGGAATCTGGCCGGGCTGGTTATCCTCGACCGGCAGTTATCCGACGGTGACAGCCTGCGTTTTCTCCCGCGATGGCTGGCAAAAAAAGCGCTGCCGGTGATTGTGCTGACCGCTCGCGCCAGTATTGATGACCGGGTTGATGGCCTAGAAGCCGGGGCCCGTGACTATCTGACTAAACCTTTTGCGCATGTCGAACTGCTGGCGCGCATTCGTGCCCAGCTGCGTACATTGGGCGAGGGGCAGCTGACGGTCGGGGAACTTCAGCTTTTCCCATCAAGGCAGGCCGTGATTTGGCGAAAAAGAGAGGTCACCCTGACGGCAACGGAATTTTCACTCCTGTCAACGCTGGTGCATATGACCGGACGGGTGTTTACCCGTGACGAACTGCTGAATCAGGTCTGGGGCTACCAAAGTTTTCCCTCGACCCGCACCGTGGATACCCATATTTTACAGCTGCGGCAGAAGCTGCCGGATATCGCTATCAGCAGCGTGCGTGGCGTCGGTTATCGTCTGGAAAAACTGCCTTGATGCGTCCGTTTCTAACGTTTATCGCCGGGCTGCTTCTCCCCACTGGAATCGCAGCCGTCACGCTGCCCGCCACGCCGCTGACACCGCTCTATCACGCGCTTCTCACTAAGCGCAGCGATCTGGCCTGGCAACAGCTGCTTATCAGCTGGCCTCAGATGAGTAGTGCGGCGCAGCGTGATGCATGGCTACAGGCGCTGGATGCATTGATCACAGTTCAGTGTGGCAATGACCTGCCGGTAGCAATCCCGGACTGGCTGGATCACCCTTCGTTGTCGCTGATCCAGCGCGATATGCCCCTCAACCGTATTTACCGGGTGCAGCTGAGTGGGAACAGCCCGTCTCGTCAGTTACGTGTCGTGCTCTCTTCCCCGGACGGCAGGGATTTAATGGCGGGAGCTGAGCAAGAATATCACGGCAGTGATGGGTTCAGCATTCAAAGCCAGGACCTGAATAAACCGTTAGCCGCCGGTATCTATCTGCTGACGGTGCGTTCCGGCAGTGAAATGTGGCAGCAGCCGCTGGCTTTA
The DNA here is from genome assembly GCF_024169515.1 of Erwinia aphidicola. Classification (NCBI taxonomy): domain Bacteria; kingdom Pseudomonadati; phylum Pseudomonadota; class Gammaproteobacteria; order Enterobacterales; family Erwiniaceae; genus Erwinia; species Erwinia aphidicola. The sequence continues at coordinate 8,211 of NZ_JAMKCQ010000003.1, forward strand.
CAGGGCAGCAACCGTCTTAACTGGATACAGCTTCAGCAGGGAAAGATTAAGCTGCATCCCCCGACAGTAGCGGCTGCCTGCCCTGCTCCCTGGCTGGAGCAGGCACTGTTAAGGCGCGATAGCTTTGCGCAGGTAGCGTGGCATCGCAGCGATGACCTCCAGCTACATAACTGGCCGCCGCGTGATGATGCAGAAAATTTATGGGGCACTGCTTCCGTGATCCGCGTGGAAGCGCGGGGCGGGCTCACGCTGCGTTTTGAACACCGCATGGCCGGACCGCTACTCACGCTGAAAAACTGAGGGCGCGGGCATATTCTGACATTGCTCTGACAATTCGGCTTCCGGCGCAGGGGATACTGCCTCTCATCATTTCAAGATAAGAGAGATAACGATGATGAAAAATCTGCGCGTATCGCTGTGCCTGGCCCTGTTGCTCTGGGGAATACTGTCTGGTTTCTCGCGTGCCGCCGATGAGATTACCTTCTGGGACAGCCCGCGTTATGGAGGCAACAGCTTTAACCGCCTGCCGCCGGACAAGGCCTATTTTGCTGCATTACGTGGCTACGGTGCCAGCTGGGTACGTTTGTCCTATGACAAATGGCACCCCCAGCAGCGTGACTTTCTGATGGGCGATGCTGATCATTATCGGGGGCTACAGCCTGCGGATCTCAGCACGCTGAAGGCCACGCTAAAAAAAGCACATGATTCAGGCCTCAAAGTAGTCATCTCCCCGCTGAGCCTGCCCGGTATGCGCTGGTCGCAAAATAACGGGGGGAAATTTGATGACCGTCTGTGGCAGGACAAAAGCTACTGGAAGCAGAGTGCGGCTTTCTGGCGCGACCTGGCTGCGGCGCTGAAGGATATTCCCGGGGTGGCAGCCTACAACCTGATTAATGAGCCCGCACCAGAAAAGCGTGCCGGGCTTGCCGAACACGCCGGCATCGAAGAGATGCAGCGCTGGTACCAGCATCATCAGGGCAGCGCACGCGATCTGCCGGCATTTTATCAGATGCTGATTAGCGCTATTCGCGAAGTAGATCCGCTTACGCCTGTCATGGTAGACGGTGGTTGGTATGGTGCAGCTGATGGGTTTGGCTACTGGCCCGCGGCGTTGGACGACACGCGTGTGCTGTACAGTTTTCATATGTATGAACCCTACGCCGCCACCAGTGGGCCAAATCTTAAGCGCAAAAAACCGTACTCGTATCCCGGTGTGGTCCCCTTCGGTACGGGGAAAGAGATGTGGAACGCGCAGCGCATAGCACAGTATCTGCAACAACCTTTTATTTGGGCTGAACAACAGCATATACCGGCCAGCCGGATGGTAGCCGGAGAGTTCGGCTGTATCCGCATGCTGCCGGGATGCCAGAAGTACCTGGAGGATGTGTTGCAGGTACTGGATATAAAGCAGTCGCACTGGGCCTTTTACAGCTTCCGCGAAGACAGCTGGGATGCCATGGACTACGAACTCGGCAAACGTAAGGTGCCGTGGTCATACTGGCAGGCGATGGAGCAACATACTGCGGACACCTTAGCGCGTCATCCGGGGCCTGAGTTTGAACCCATTCGCCGGCGTCTGGAGCACGGCAGAGTAAAAGCTGGCCCGAAATGAATTCATAAGATGCCGGCAGATGAGCAGAGCTGGAAATAAGCACGACATCGTTGCTTTGGACTGACATACTGTTGAGGCTAGTTTTAAATGTCCGGGTTTTAGCTAAATTGAAATGTCCGTCAGGTCTTGCCGAATATATCCTGGCTGCGGGTCTATAAGTCAGCAAGTGCTTCAAGCAAATCAGTTTCATTCAGGAAGCGCTGTGACTTCTTCGCCGGATCTTTTTTCTGTCCTCTGCGACTGGGTCCACTGCCCGATGGTACCGAAAGTGAACGCGTGCTGTCGCGCTTTTCCTGAACCCGCTTAGCCACGGCCAGCGCGTGTCCCAGCCGCTTATTCTCAACGATGGCACCCTGATCGACTTCCGCCAGGCGGTCATAAGCAGAGCAGGGAAGTGCAATGCCATTTGACCGAAGCTCAATTAGCACAGATGCCGGTGATGTTCAGCTCGTTCATCGCGCGCCCGAACTGCGTCTGTCCGTCACCGCCAGCCGCATTTTTGTTGTTAATACGAAAAATGCTGGCTTTGTCGCTGTAGAATGCCAGCGGCTTACCGTGCTGCTCCAGATAGCCGCGCGTGGCGTCAAAATAGGTGAACGTGGACTCAGACTTTACGAAGTGGAGCTGCATCAGGCGACTGGTCGCGTCATCAACGTAGACCAGCAGCGTGCAGGCCGGTCCGCGTTCCTCAAACCAGCGGTGATCGCAGCCGTCGATCTGTATCAGCTCGCCAACGCAGGTGCGACGATACCGCGGCTGCTGGATCCTCGGCGCACGCATTTTCCGGGGGATCCAGAGTCCGGCTCGTACCATCAGCTGACGCACGGTCTCTTAAGCCAGCACAACGTCATGGAGTTCGGCCAGCTTCTCGCAGGCGAGCGTCGGACCAAAGTCGGCGTAGTTATCGCGGATGATGCCCAGAGCAAGTTCAGCAAGGCCAGGCAGAAGCTGGCGATTACTACGCAATCCACGGCGGCGGTTCACCAGTGCCAGTGGCCCGGACTCGCGATAACGCGCAAGCAGACGCCGGCAGTGACGATCCGTCAGGCCAAGTCGTTGTGATGCAAGCGAAGTAGTGAGCCTGCCATCAATGACATCCTGCAGGATCTTGAGGCGGTTAACTTCATTCATCGTAAAGCACTCCGAACCGTAAGCCGTCATTAGTTGCGTCCTCAGCGGGGTTCGGGGGCCGATGATGTAAAAAACCACTCTAACGAAGTAATTATATGAAATATGGGTATTTATTTGGCAATTCACTATTAATAGAATTCCTCCTCTCCGAATGGCTGAAAACCGGAGCTGTTTTAAGATCGGAGGCATTCCGGATACGTTCCAGCTTCTGGGAACTTAATCGACGTGATGCGTGGGATAATCTATATAACCTGCATCTCGCCCAGTATAGAACGTATCTTTATCAGGAATAGCTATCGGCCACCCATTTTTCATGCGTTTAACGAGATCTGGATTGGCTATGAAAGGACGCCCAAATGCAATTAAGTCGGCAAACCCCTCTCTGAGTGCCATTTCTGCACGCGCCTGTGTATAGCTGCCTGCGACGATAAGAGTTCCCTCGTAGGCCTCACGAAACTTTGTTAGAAAACCAGCAGGAATGGCCTGAGCTCCGAGAGATTCCTGATCGCTCAAATGCACATATGCGAGATGTCGACGACGCAGTTCGATACCTAAAGATAACCAGGTATCCTGCTCATCATCAAAGCTATGCATATCCTGCAGGCGGCCAAAGGGTGCAATACGGATACCTGTCAGATGACTCCCGATGGCTGCAGAGATAGCATCCACAGTTTCCAGCGTAAACCGCAGACGATTGGCAATATTACCGCCATAACGATCTGTTCTGTCGTTAAGTCCACCATTGATAAATTGCTCGAAGATGTAGCCGTTAGCTGCGTGGATCTCCACTCCGTCAAAACCCGCCTCGATGGCATTTTTAGCTGCCTGAACGAAATCCTGTGTCACCCGCGGGACTTCATCCGTTGCTAATGCGCGGGGCTGGCTGTGAAATACGCGTACAGACTGACAGTTATCACCAGGAATGTGAGTGGTGCAGCCTTCTGCAACGCGTGAGACGGAGCTGACCGGGGCCTGCCCATCAGGCTGGTGAGCAATGTGTGAGGAACGTCCTACGTGCCAAAGCTGGATGAATATTTTCCCACCCTGCGCATGTACTGCCTCTGTCACCTTTTTCCAGCCCTCTATCTGTTCGTCAGTGTAAATTCCCGGCGTGTAAGCCTGTCCACGGCCTTCCATTGAAACAGGTGAACCTTCGGAAACAATTAAACCTGCTGTTGCGCGCTGGCGATAGTAGGTGACCATACTGTCAGTGGGAACAAGGTCATAGGCCCGCGATCGGGTCATTGGTGCCATAACGACACGATTATTAAGCTTTATTCCATTCATTGTATAGATATTTAGCAACTCGCTCATTCTGTCTCCTGACGCCATTTCATGGTAAACATCTGTTAGCAACGATCTTAACCTTATTTGAAGGCCATGATTACCTGGGCAAAAAGCCCCTCAGTGTTGAGATAAAGGAACCAATATTTGTGACGGCACAACTCAATGGCGTACAGGAATTTACTGAAGTCGTCAGAAAAGGCAGTTTCGTTGCTGCTGCTGAGGGTTTAGGCGTGACGCGCTCTGCACTCAGTAAAAGCATCAAGCGTCTGGAAATCCGCCTGGGGGTTCGCTTACTCAACCGCAGTACGCGAAGCCTGTCGCTGACGCCGGAAGGTGAGATCTATTTCAATCGCTGCACTGCTGCTCTGGATATGATTTCAGATGCTGAAAGCATCATAGAGGCGGGGATAGTGGAGCCGTCTGGACTGATGCGGCTGACGGTTCCCGTGGCCTTTGGGCATCTTTTCATTATGCCCTTACTCAATATCATGGCGTTAAAATACCGGACCCTGAACATCGAAGTTGATTTCAGCGATCGGGTTCGCGACCCGGCGACAGACGGCTTTGACCTCGCGCTGAGGCTTGGCCCCCTGCCTGACTCAGGTGATTTGGTTGCCACCCGCCTGGGCGAGCAAAGGCTTACCATTTGCGCCTCTGAGGGCTATCTTGAACGAGCAGGCACCCCCATTGATCTTCGTGAGCTTTCATCACACAGATGCATTTCAGGGTTACCGTCAGACGGGCAAACTTACTGGCTAATCCGGGGTAAAGAGGGACACGTTGTAAGGCATGTTGTTTCCTCAGCCTACCGTTTTAATAATGGTCAAGCCATGCTGGAAGCGGCTATTGCCGGATGTGGGGTGACGCAACTTCCGGACTGGTTATGCGGTGATGCCATCAAAAAGGGGCAGCTTCGTGCAATTCTACCCACATTTCAGGCACCGCCCACCCCCATTTCTGCAATTTGGCCCAGGACTCACACGGTCCTTCCTAAAGTGAGAGCCTTGATTGAAGAACTGAAAAAAGAGTTGCCGGCACGCTTGCCGAGCGCGCAGCGTTCATCTGTTGCGCGGTAATGCGGTATCAATACCGGATACATCGTCTGTTGAAAGCCAGCCTGGATTATATTCGCTCCAGCATATTGACCAACGATTGTGAGAATCCTTTTCCATTCCAACCCGGTAATGCGCGCCGTAGATTTCGCGCCCCCCTGAGTCGTGTGTTTTCTCCGCGATAATCCGGCCTATTATCAGGAAGGCCGACTGACGATCGGGCTGGATACATACTTTCAGCGGTTCACCATAATGCTGCATCCAGGGCCACGGAAGCCGGAAGGCTTTCATTGCGGCAATAATATTCCGCCTCCCTGATATGTAGCCCAGGGGGGTAAAATTACCCGCAGCATTTTCACTAAAGCATGTGCTGAAAAGTTTGAAATCTGCCTGGTCCAGCGCCCACGCATAGCGATACCAGGTATCGATGACCCCCTGTTCTTCACTCGTATCACGGTGGTTTTCTGGCACAATATTCCAGGGGGCGTCAAGTTCACTGATGATGGCGACTTGCGGAAATCCCTGATGCCAGCCGGATTCTTCAGCCGGTAGCAGCCATCCCGATAAAAACTGCCTTGCACCTGAAGTCCAGGTTATTTGCAGGTGAAGAGTATGGATAACAGGTTGGGACTCATCTGTGCCTGCCCTCATCACGACCGTCCCCCCAAACCGCACCTGGTTATGACGTCCGGAACCTTTGCGCGAAGCCTGCCCGTGCAGGTATGCACTGGCGACGTAATCTTTATCGTTCCGGCGCTCAACGGTGTTTGTCAGCGTAACGGATACGTTGTCCAGGTCAGCAAAGTCATTTTGCAAAAGGGCGGCGACATTTTCACGGCCGGAAACTGTTCCACGATGACTGCTGACTAATCTGACCGAGGGGTCCAGCCATTGGCTATTGTCTGAGCAAGCATTCCCTGACCAGGTTTCACAAAAACTAATCAGGCTCTGCACCGAAGAATGAAATGAACTGTTCATTTATTGTCCTGCGTTTATTCAGAAGGAAACTCGGGTAACACGAATTCTGCCATTTCAGCCATCACCTCGGCTGCGGGCCGTGTCAGCGGTTTCAGATTTAACGCAACGTGGTTTACCCCCTGGCATTCCTGCTCCTTCCATAGCTTTATCAGCGCATTGCGGCCGACAGTGATGCCATTCATCAATCTGCGAAGCGGGGCGTCAGGGTTAGCATCGAGGTCAAAAAAGGTGGCATAGCCATAAGGTCTGAAACGATTGTCGTCGTAACCGTCACGCCAGAATTCAAGTAGCTCCGGGAGCGTTGAGAAGTCACTCAGATGCCATATCCATCCGTCGCTTTCCTCCGCTATCCAGCTCAGGTCCTGCCGTGCCCGCCCTACCACAATCATCGGAATGCGGAATTTAAACGGTTTAGGAACAAGATCAAGATTGCCTGAAAGCTTGCCGTAAAACGCCGTTTCAGCCACTGGGAAGGACCTCTCACTGACGGTTTTTATCAGACTAAACGCTTCCCGATAGCGTTCGGCACGGTTATCGTAATCGGCTCCAAACGCAGGGTATTCAACAGCACGATCGCCGCTGGACAATCCCAGCAGAAGCCGCCCACCACTTAGCTGGTCCACCGAGGCTGCCTGCTTCGCCAATATAATCGGGTCCCGCAGGGGTAACACCATACCGGTAGTACCCAGCGTTATGCGTGTAGTTTGAGAGGCAAGAAATCCGAGGTAGACCATAGGATCCAGCATCTGTCCGGTGTCACCAAACCGCGGGTCATAAAAGGGAACATCTCTCATCCAAAGAGCGGAAAAACCAGCGTCATCAGCATATTTTGCCAGCGCCTGATGATCCTGCAGAGTCGGGAAAGGCGAATCCGGATAACCTTCAAGTGGCATAATAAAGCCAAAGGTCAGGCGGCCCGGGCGGAATACGCGCTTATAGGCGCTGTGTGAGTCAAGATCCGGCGGATAAGTAAGTTCTGTATGTAAATGGGGCATTTTCACTCCTGATGGGCGCGGTCAGCCGCGCCCGTTATTCAATTCATCATTGATAATTACTTCGCGGCATCCCGTAGAGCCTGCTTAATAAAGACGACTGAGCTCTCCAGGGCCTGTACCGCTTCTGGCTGCAGTGTGGAGAAGAAATGCCATGCGTGAAACATACCTGGCCAGACTTCCAGATTTACGCGAACGCGGTGATCACCCAGGTGAGTGGCCAGACGCATCGCATCGCTTAGCATCAGTTCGTTTTCACCAATCTGAACCAGCACCGGCGGCAGACCCGTTACGTCGGCAAACACGGGAGATGCCATTGGGTGATTAGGTAACGCACCGCCCAGGAAGGTGCGTGCCAGGAAATCCAGACCGGCCTTGGTGTTTAGCGGATCGAGGCTTTCCCGGTTGGTCATGGATACGCCCGTGTGCTCAAGGTTGGCCCATGGGGAAATAGAAACACCGCCAGCCGGAAGCGGCAGGCCTTTGTTGCGTGCAGCAACCATAACGGTAACCACCATCGCTCCGCCCGCAGACTCACCCGCCAGTATGATTTTGCTGGCGTCAAATCCCTGTTCAATTAACCACTCATACGCACGAACGGTATCGGTAACGGGCGTAGGGAAAGGATACTCCGGCGCCAGACGGTAATCCGGCATGTAAACCCGTGCGCCCAGCATGCTGGCGTAGTTACCACCAATGCCGTGATAGCCAGCAGGTTCACCGACAATGTAAGCCCCGCCGTGGATGTACATAACGATGGCATCAGTTTCAAGGTTGTCGGGGGTTACCAGCGTTCCCGGCACGCCCCCCATGTCGACTTCAGAAAAAATCACACCGGCAGGTGCAGGATTTTTAGCCAGCATACGTGTATAGGCGTCACGCACCTCGCTCATAGGCGTTACGGTATCCTCACCCGTAAGGATTGGGCCCAGGCCAGCCAGGCTTTCTGACCATTCTTTTACGGCTTGTTTGGTTTGTTGATTCAGCATTTTTATTCCTGTTTGTATTTGCACTAAAAAGTAACAGGTGACTATGATAGGTAAATATTTGGGGAATGTGCTTCCCTTATCAGGGTACATTAACGCCCGTATTGAATGAGATAAATAAATCATGGAAATCAACAGCATTGGTGATATCGCCGCGTTCGTTGCGGCTGTTAAAGCCGGGAGTTACACCCACGCTGCGGGTTCTCTCGGACTCACACGTTCAGCCATTGGCAAGAGTATTGTCAGACTCGAAACGCGTATGGGGGTACGCCTCCTTAACCGTACCACCCGGAGTCTGAGTCTGACCGATGAGGGGAGGATCATGTTCGAACGTTGCCGACAGATACTGGATGACCTGGAAGAGGTCGATGCTGCCATGGCCATGCGCAGAGGTAAGCCAACGGGGACTCTCCGACTGAGTGCGCCGCTTTCTTTTGGGCAGCACCATATCCTTCCCGTTCTGGATGTTTATCTCAAAAAGTGGCCGGAGCTTCGTGCGGAGGTATCCTTTAGCGACAGGTTTGTCGACCTCATTGAAGAAGGCTTTGATATTGCTATTCGCATCGGTGAACCTCGCGATGACTCCCGGATTCTTACCCGAACGATTGCTTCGCAGCACATTGTCACTTGTGCATCTCCCGAATATCTGTCCTCACGGGGCGTGCCAAAAACGCCCGCAGACTTAACCAGGCATGACACCATTTTTCTTCTGAGTGCAGAAAAGAGACGAAGCTGGCGGTTTGCGACTACGGAAGGCACTTTTGTGTATGAAGGACCCGGGCGGTTAAACCTCGACAGTTCGGAAGCCATGCGGGCATCGGCAATTTCCGGATTTGGTATCGTTCACTTACCGACCTATTTGCTAGGGGAGGATTTGCGTAGCGGTAAATTAATACCCGTGCTTGAGGCGTTTCCTTTCCCTCCGGAACCTATTCGGCTCATTTATCCCAGTAAACGACATTTATCACCGCGAATTCGTGCCTTTATCGATCTGCTGGTTGAAAGCTGGGAGCAAGGCGTGCCCTGGGAATAAGGGAAATGTCCGTACAGGACTTCCAAACGCAGTTATGTGGCATTCATTTACAGGTTCCACGTCCGCTGTTCGCTCATAGAGGACCTTTACCTCGCCCGCTTCGTGCCAGTAGCTGATCAGTTGAACATCCTGAAGTCATTTGTTGTGCCGTTTTTTTGCCAATAAACTTATATCAGCCATTTCTAGAATATTTTTGCTGGAACCGTACCGGACGGCGTTAAGCATAGCGTTGCCCATTTCAACGGTAGTTAAAATTGACCGGGGAAATATAAGTCTGAGGACAGGAAAAAAGGGGGCTGCAAGCCGGTAAACAAGGCGGTAGCTGGATGTTTTAGATTCAATACCGTTGAGAGGCTGGATTACAGCAGGGCGGAACATTAAGGCCGAATCAAAACCCAGTGCCAGCAGAGCATTTTCCGTTTTTCCTTTTACCCTGGCCCACATCACCCTCCCTTTCTCGGTACTATCTGTGCCAGCTCCTGAGACATATATAAATGTCATTTTCCGGTTTGATTCAGCCAGTCTTCTGGCAATATTTAGTGTTAAATCATAGGTAATCTTACTGTACTGGCCCTCTGTCATACCTGATGCGCTCACGCCAAGGCAAAAAAAACAGGCATCATATTGTGATGAGTTATCGCCCAAGGCTTCGGCAATATCTGACGTAACAATCTGCCACAGCTTTGGGTGTTGAAGTGGTGATACTGAGCGTCCTGCAATGGTGACCGATTCAATATCCTCAGCCTGCAGACACTCACGTAATACACCCTGACCAACCATACCGGATGCGCCGTAAATCAAAATATTCACTTCCTGACTCCTGACTCCTGACTGGCCGGGGATCCCCGGCCCTCTATCGGAATTACTTCGCCTGAAAGCCACCGTCGATATTCAGAATATGGCCCGTAACAAAGCTTGCCTCGTCTGAAAGTAACCAGACAATCCCATTTGCGATCTCTTCTGGTTTACCGAGGCGATTCATCGGATGCATAGCGCTGATAACGTCTTCATTATAATTTTCATCATTGCCATCCAGCTGAGCGGCAATGATATCTGTTTTGGTGGCTCCCGGTGCCACACCGTTTATGCGGACACCCTGAGTGGCATGGTCAAGAGCAGCAGATTTAGTCAGTCCTGCAACGGCATGTTTGGTGGCAGCATAAGTCCCGGCCCACGGCATGCCATTCAGACCGGCGATGGAAGCAAGATTAACGATTGAGCCATGCCCCTGTTTTACCATCTGCTGAAGTTCGTACTTCATGCAGTAATAAAGTCCCAGAACGTTGGTATCAATCATTGCACTGAATTTTGTACTTTCAGATTGTGGAATAGTCGTCGTCTCGACAGATATCCCTGCATTGTTAACGGCCATATCCAGGTGTCCAAATTCCTGAACGACATGCTCAATTAAGGACTTAACATCGTTCTCACTGGTCACATCGGTCTGGATAAATCTCACTACAGCCTCGTTTGCTGCAACAGCCTGAATCGCCGCAACAGCCTCGCGGCCTCGTTCAGCATTCCGACCACTTATAACGACAGTAATCCCCTTAGCTGCGAGTTTAAGAGCCGTTGCTTTACCAATGCCGCTAGCGCCACCGGTGATTAGAGCTACCTGATTAGTCATTACATTTCTCCAGATAATGGCAGTTTAATGAGCGAAGCGCTCAGTTGTTGTTAATACTCAGGGCCGACAAAGGTATTTTTAAGTGATTAACTGGTCAGTCATTTAAATTTCAAAAATGCAGACTAAATGCCTGTTGCCCTGTAAAACATCTCGAAACCTTTTTCTATAAACTCATTCGATTGGTCAGGGTAACGCATAGCAAAGTCAGCCGTTGCCTCTGCAAGAGACGCAAGGACTGTTGTGACAAAATCAACATCATCACAAATACCCGCTGAACTCAGTTCTCTGAGCATGACATTGGTTGCTTCAAAAAGCATAGCAGATTGCTCACGTACGTCCGCAGTAACTACACGTGAAACCGTCAGTTGCTGGAGTGTCGCCCGCTCCTGCGGACAACGACATGCCCAGCCAATATAGGCAGACCAGACATGGAAAGCCCTGTCCCTTATGTTTGCCTGAAGTGGAAAATCCTGCATCAGCGCAGCAGCCACTCCTGTTTTGATGGTCAGATAAAGCTGGTTTAACAGCGTGTTTTTATCGGGAAAATAAGTGAACAAAGACCCTGCTGAAACACCTGCTTCACGTGCTATCTGAGCCGTAGTTGCGCTAAGTCCTTCCCCGGAGATGATGCGTAATGCGGCGTCGAGGATTGCTCTGCGTTTTGTTTCGTCAAGGGGACGTGCCATAATGGAACCTTAGATGAGTGATTAGTCAATCATATATGGATGATTAAAAAAATCAACCAAGAAATTACGCCATTCTCCTTTAAAACAATGTCCGCTCCTCGCTCTTAGCTGCCCGTCAATTTGGGTTGCTCTGTCCCGGTTTTTTATTGGAAACGACCAAGTAATTTGCGAACAGGTAGTCAAGTAAAATGCGAATGGGTGATCAAGTGAATGCGAATACCCACCAGAAAATCACGATCCAGAAGCGCCGCTCGTTAAAGCTTAACAATTCAAGCATTATCGCAGGCGGGGGACAGGACAGACCGCCCTGGTACGATTAACGTCATTCTGATTTTTCTCGTTCGGAAGACGAAACAGGACTGCGTAATACGATGGGATATTATGAGAGTCTGATACACTGCGAAATTCGCGCGGTATGAAAGCGGATTGTCATTGGGGGATCCTCTCAGGGCAGCACGATCCCTGATTACAGGAATCCGTTTCGGGCATCGTCTGGCCGGAATTTTTGGTATGTCTGGCTATCTGCCTCTTGCCTCTGCTTCTTCAGCTGAGCAGCATGATACACATCGAACACCCCCTGTCTTTATCGCTCATGGAGAAAAAGACGACATCGTATTACCCGCGCTGGCAATGACAGCGCGGGATATCCTGCGAAATGCGGGGCATGATGTTACATGGAAGACCTATCCTGTTGGACGCACAGTAAGTGATGATGAACTCCATGATTTGAGCCTGTGGCTGAAGAAAGTTTTGGCTTAGTCAGATTGCACTTGTAGTGGTTTACTGAAACTGCCCACAATGGATGTTGACCAAATTCAGTAAACGACTACAAGTGCGTAGAAACCTGTCAGACGGTGTTAACTTTATGCTAACGCCGACATGACCGACGCGCTATCGACGTACTGCTCCATGGTCATAATTTTCCCATCCTCAAGGCGATAAAGGTGCGCAAATGATGCCGTCATCGCCTTGCCGGTTATTTTATAAACGCCGGAGTAAATCCCAAAAGCAGCAACATAGTTACCGTCAGCAAGAAACGTATGCGTCTTTGCCTGATAGTCTGTCCACTCAGTTGCCAGTCGCTGAAATACGTTAGCGATTATCTCTTCTGCACCGGTGTAAGTCCCTGCATAGGGGAACCCAGCCGCTTCAGTCCATGTCGCATTGGGGGACAGGACAGCAAGCAGGTTCTTTCCATTTTCTTCAGAGGTACCTTCATAAGTCGCGCGTATAATTTCCACATTACTCTTCATTATTCTATCCCCAACTCATTTCGCCCTTGGCGACTTTTGCACCAATTTGTAAAGCGACACTCATGCCAGCATCAGGATAACGTTTTGTCATGGCTGCAATCAGTTCGCTACTGTCGCTGGCCAGACTTAGCTCGTTCTCAAAAGCCAGAAGATAGTCGCGGGTATAGGTTATTGCTGAAATATCGGTAGCACCCTCAGGTAACATATGCCCTGCGATGACCGTAGTGGGATGTCTGGATGCCATGGTGTCCAGATTTTTTATCCAAAGTGCGCGACCCTCTGGACCTTGAGTGTCGGCGGTCCACACATGGGTACCAGAGAACACCAGTACACCGCCAAAAATGGCGTTAAGCGAAGGTACCCAGAGATAACGACGGTTAGCGAGGCCATCAGCATCAATAATTTCGAGGGCCTGGCCTTCGAGAGATAACGCATCCTCGTCAAATACCTCGGGCATAATGATGTCTGACAACGTTTGCGGGCCGTTGTCCTGGAGTTGTGGGCCCCACACTGCCAGTTTCTTATCAACACTTTTCTTAATGGCATCGATTGTCGACGATGCGGCAACGACACGAGCTTCCGGAAAGGCTGCTCTTACCGGACCGAGGCTAAAGTAGTAATCAGGGTCGCTTTGGCTAATATAGATTGTGGTCAGCTTTTTACCTGTTTTCTGGATAGCCTCTGCCAGCAGTCTGCCATCGGCGAGCGTAAAACCACCGTCAATAAGTACGGCTTCCTTATCGCCAGAGATCAGCACTGGCGAGCGATAAAAACCGTGCTCGCCGGCAGGAAAATGTGTCCAACTCAGGGGAATGTCCCTCCCTGCATCAGGGACGTTGGTTTGTAGTGTCATCGTATTTTTCGCCTTCTGTTAAAGTGGTAATTAGGTGAGCATTGCTTTCACCAGACGTTATGAATCCACTAACTGACGTACCCATTCATGAGGGTTTGAAAACAATATGCTTGAGTTTAGCATCCAGCGCTTTGAGCCGGATTCGGCAATAAAAGTGGGAACACCGCGTGCGCCAAATTCCCGCATTAATCGTTTCGCACGCTCAGTACGAGTATGGTTTGCTTCGAGCAAGTCTGCTGCAGGATCCAACACTTTCTTCGCCGCATTTTCCAGACCCTGAGAACTTAACACACCCGCAAGAACCGACAATGACGTGACGTCAAGCCCCTCAACATAACGAGCGTGTTGTATTGCTTTCAGCGCTTCAATTTCCCGCGAAGGGTTTGACAGTGATACTGCAGTAATCGCAAGCGTGGCTGAACCACTGTCAAATTTTTTCTGCTGGCCATGAAGCACTTTTTCGCGATAAATCTCGGAAAAAGGCTGCCCGGTGATATTAGAAATTCGCTGGTCGTTTTCCCACGCAAAAGCAGCAAATTCATTGTTCATGGGACGTGCGCCGGCATCTGAAAACAGGCCGGTTGGCATGAACTCAAGTTTAATGCCCGGAATGTCATTTAGTTCAGTAAGCACAGGTGACGCGCCGTAGCACCAACCGCAAAGCGGATCGAATAAGTAATTAAGAATCATGTTCACAGGTGCCCCCTATTTTTAAAAGTAACTCATCATAGAAAACTTTTATTGGATATTAAATACATCCATGGTAAACAGCTTGTCATCTAAAAACATACAATTGGAATGCGGTAGTGAGAAAACTGGGAAATATCAGACGCCTTGCCTACTTTGTCTCCGTGGTTGAGGCTGGCTCATTTACTGCAGCTGCCGAGCGTTTGGGTATAACTAAAGCGGTAGTCAGTCATCAGGTCGCGCGTCTTGAAGAGGAGTTGAACACCACTCTTCTTATCCGTACTACTCGTACCATTCGCTTAACGGATGCGGGAAAAGTCTTTTATGAGCACTGTGCGTCTATTCTACGTGAAACAGAGGAAGCCTTTGCAGAGTTAGACGCACTGGTGGCAGAGCCTTCTGGGACATTGAGGCTGACAGCGCCTTTTGACTATGGGATCAGCGTCGTCGTTCCAGCTATCACGGCATTCAGTCAGCGCTATCCAGACTGCAAAGTTGATGCCGTGATAAGTGATAACAAGTTTGATATCGTGGACAAAGATATAGAAATAGCCATCCGTGTGGGCTGGTTAGACGACTCACATTTGCAGGCAAGGAAAATCGGGCACTTCCGGCAGTTGCTGATAGCCCCGCGCAATATGCAGCCGCAGGTAGAAAAAATTAATAAACCACAAGATATCAAACCACTGCCTTTTATAGCCAATACAGCTCTGCGTGAACCTTCTCAGTGGCATTTCACGCTGAATGGATCTGATCAACAAAGTGTCAACGTTCAGCCCTCGATATTCATTAATAACACACTGGCGGTCCGTGAAGCGGTGAGAGAAGGTGCTGGCATCTCTGTGTTGCCGGATTACGTTGTCAGTGATGATCTTATTTCTGGCCGCTTAATTCAGGTGCTCCCAGAATGGGAACTACCTTCAGGTGAGATTCATGCAGTTTTTCCCGCATCTCGATTTCGCCCGACAAAGGTTCGCTCATTTTTAAATATATTGATGGAGAAAGATAAAGAGCGCTGATTGTGCTTATCTTTTGCATGCCAGCTTAGATTCAGGAATACGCAGCATACCGGTCATCGTGGAAATTTCAGCAAACGTAGACGTGTTTTCTTCCACGAAGATGGCAATACCAGGTCATCAAGGCTGAGCGCTCGTAAGGGAGGAGTCTTCCTCAGACGACGTGGTCGATTTCCGGGAAATTAGCATTCATAATAACATCTTTATTTTCCTTTAATATTGAGTTTACGTTTGAATTTTTCGCATTCAATTTCCGGCCATCATGCATAGATGGGCCCGGATGATAATTTTTTCCGTCTATATTATTTAGTATTTTATGCTCCGACCCATGATTTTGGCTGGCTCCTTCCCGCGAAATACGCCGATAAAGCAATACACGCACTTAAAACACTGCACAAACAAAGATAGGCATTCAGGGCTGTTTCCTGGGGGAAATGATCCATCATCACACTCAGCGAAAACGGCAGCCAGTTACCCACGTATCCCACAATGTAAAGAAGGTTTATCAGGTGGTGCCGCTGACTCTGTCTGGCGACCACATTAACGATAGTGGCGGCACCGACCAGTATTGCCCCATAGGCGAATCCTTCGAGCATCACGGCTACGAAAAGAAGGAAGGGATCCGTTGTGTATACACTGCAGAGGACGAGCAAAACCGCAGAAAGTTGGGTAACAATTCCGATTTTCAGCGACGAATAATGGTGTTTTTTTCTCATCACTATCTGGGTGATACCTGCAACCAGCAGGAATACCGACAGTGAATAGCTTACCAGCTGCACGCTGGTAACATTGAAGTAGGTGCGGGCGAGGGTGGGTCCCTGGGACATAAACGTGGACGCCATCGCCCATGAAAGAAATATGGCCATGCAGCAGACGATGACGTCCCGGAAAGAGAGTACCTTATGACCTTGAGCTTTGATATTTTTCCGTTCACCGGTTACGGGTGTACTGTGCCTGTTAATCATCAGACGACTGCCCCTGATCGCAAATACTGACGCTGTAACCAGAATAAAAAGAATTACGTAGGGAGCCTTAAGTACATAAAAACCGCGATGCACGATTTCCCCCGTAATTAATGGGCCAATAGCCTGTCCAAGGATCAACGAGGCAGAAGCCGTCAATGCCGCAGTATTACTTACTTCCGTATCAAATAATTTAATCAGCGAGCGGTTAATATAGGCCATTAAAATACCTGAACCCAGACCCGTAACAAAACGGCCTAGGATAAGTATCATAAAGTTATCTGCAAGCATCATCAGTAGTGATGACAGCAAAACGCAGGCCAGACCTGCATACAGGGGTTTTGTATACAGCTCAGGCCTGATGTTAACCCTGGCGGTAAATGCAAGCGCTAAAAGGACTCCAGCCGCGTAGACGCCAAAAACCGCCATTATTTGAGAAGCGCTGAAACCATATAAACTGATGTATACGGGATAGAGAGGAGTGGGAAGACTGCTGCTCAGCATGCCGGAAAAGAAAGCCATGGCCAGTGCCATCCCTGCATGCGATGTTTGTTTGTCTGACATAGTAATATCTTCTGTCCTGGGAAATGGATTCGTTCTGTAAAAATCCATAAAACAGTAACACGATCCCTTAGCGATGGGATTCGAGCAGCAGGAATACCCACTGTGACGTATTTTCACAGTGAGTATTTAAATATGACCTTGGGGACAAGTAGTAAGGGGCTGGCTGAAAATTCAAATGCTCCAGGGATGCAGGGCTATCTGTTTTTCCATGAATTCAATAAAACAGCGGATGCGCGGGCTGAGATGCTGCCTTTTCGCGTAAATTATATAGAGCGGCTCTCTGACAGGAGACTGGAATGCCTTCAAAAGCGGTATTAATCTTCCTTCTCTGATATCCCGGTGAACGTGAAAGTCAGCCAGGCGGACGATACCTTCTCCCTGAATAGCCAGATCTCGCAGCAAATCGCCCTGCGACAGTGAGGCAACCGGTTTAACTGGGAATATAATGCTCTGATTGTCTTCGGTGAATACCCACTGGTTCCAGTGGCTATCGAAATTAAAGTGGAAACAGCGATGCTCCATCAACTCACGGGGATGGGAGGGTATCCCGTACCTGGTGATGTAGGCCGGCGAAGCGCAGGTAATCCACTGACTCTCACCGATACGACGGGCGATACGGGAAGAACTCGCAAGTACACCACCATAAATGGCGAGATCCAGCCCTTTATCAAAGTCATCCCGGTAAACCGGCCCCGTTTCAATATCAACGTCGAGGTCGGGGTAGGCGTCAATAAACGCGGGCAACCATGGAAGGATATGATAACGGGCGAAGGTGGTCATGGTACGGATTTTCAGCTGCCCGCTGATGCGTGATGGCATATCTTCTGCCAGTGAATCAGCCTCAGACATTGCGTCAACGACTGCCCGGGCACTGTTAAGATAAACGTGCCCCTCTTCGGTCAGCGTTAACGTTCTCGTCCCGCGATGAAAGAGCCTTACCTGTAATCTCGCCTCCAGCCGGCTGATGAGTTTACTCATTGCTGAAGGCGTCAATCCGTTTGCCCGCGCGGCGGCAGAAAAATTGCCGTATTCATACGCCCATATAAATGCAAGCAACTGATTATAATTATCCATTATGTCCCGGGTTATTTATGTGAAGATGTTTAGAGCTTCCGAGGCAGGAACCTGAAAAATTTTCATTTGTAGCGTCTGACCATCAGGAACGGCGCTGATGACTTTTCAACCGAAAGTAAGTTGCCCGAGAAATGCCGGTTTTCTCCATCACCAGCTTAATGGGAGTATCAAGGTGAATAAGTTCCAGAGCCATTCCCGATCTTTGATGAGGTTTTCGCCCAAACTTAACTCCTGCCGCCATCGCGACCACTCTGCCCTCGTTGGTACGCTCTAATATTCGTTCGCGTTCCGCCTCTGCAACAGCGGCAAGGATCTGAATCACCATTTTCCCCATCGTGCCTTCAGTACTCAGTCCATTCTCCAAAAATCGAATGGCTATTCCCTTTTTATAGCAAGCATCAACAATGTGGATCATATCTGCGGTATTGCGGCCAAGCCGGTCCATTTTGGTACAAATGATGATGTCGTCTTTTTCCGCTCGGGCAAGTAGCCGTTGTAGTCCTTCGCGTTCGTCCGTGGCTCCCGACATCATATCAGTAAAAATTCGATCATCTCTGACACCTACAGATTTCAGCTCTGTGATCTGCGCCGTCAGTTTCTGATGGCTGGTTGATACTCTTGCATATCCCAGTAATGCCATATTGGTCTCACAAATCGATATTGATACTGCGTAGTATCATAAGGCATAAATCACGATTTTTGATACTCATGTTTGAAGTCGTTTTGAGAGGTATCAAAACTTATAATATTTGAGATGGTAAAAAAAAGAACAGAACTCCCGTTTACGAAAGGATGCGCAATGAGTGATGACTTTCTTACCAGCGAACAGACAGAAAACTACGGTCGCTATGTGGCAGACCCAAATGAGGTTCAGCTGGCTCGGTATTTTCATCTGGATGAGCGTGACCTTGCTTTTATTAATCAGCGACGGGGAAAACATAACCGGCTGGGGATTGCACTTCAGCTGACTACGGCGCGCTTTCTGGGAACGTTTCTTCCTGATCCCCTTCAAATTCCCTCATTCATCCGTTTTTACATTGCGGCACAGTTGAACATCAGCCGACCAGAGATCCTTTCCCGGTATGCAGAAAGAGAAAATACCCGCTGGGAGCATCAGGGGCTTATCAAGCTCTATTATGATTATCATGATTTTGGTGATTTCCCCTGGTCATTCAGACTGAAGCGTTTGCTCTATACTCGCGCCTGGCTCAGCAATGAGCGTCCAGGTCTGCTGTTTGATTTTGCTACCGCATGGTTGCTGCAAAATAAGATCCTGCTACCCGCAGCCTCGACTCTGACAAGGCTGATTGGCGAAGTACGCGAACGGGCAAGTCGACGATTATGGCGAAGGCTGGCTTTGTTGCCTGACAGCTGGCAGAAAACACAACTGGACGGTTTACTTGAAATACCTGAAGGGCAGCGTATATCGGTGCTGGAGGAGATGCGAAAAGGTCCTGTCACTATCAGTGGGCCGTCATTTACAGACGCCCTGGAGCGATATACCCGACTGCGTAGCATGGAGTTTTCCCGGCTGAATTTCTCCGGTCTGCCTGCCATCCAGCTGCGGAATTTGGCCCGTTATGCCGGAATGGCTTCGGTGAAATACATTTCAAGAATGCCTGACGAACGGCGACTGGCCGTGCTTACTGCGTTTGTGAAAGCACAGGAAATTTCGGCGCTTGACGAGGCCGTGGATGTGCTGGATATGCTTATTCTGGATATCACGCGTTCTGCAAAAAATATCGGGCAGAAAAAGCGGCTCAGAACCCTAAAAGATCTTGATCGTGCCGCGCTATTACTGGCACGGGCATGCACGTTATTACTTGATGAGAACACCGATGAAGCAGCTCTGCGGCAGGCTATTTTTCGCCGCATACCAAAGGACAAACTGGCTGAATCCGTCGGCAAGGTAAATGAGCTGGCGCGCCCGCAAGATACTCATTTTCAGAATGAAATGGTGGAACAATATGGACGGGTGAAGCGCTTCCTGTCCGCGATGTTGCGTGACTTACACTTTCAGGCCGCCCCAGCCGGGGAGCACACGTTGTCAGCAATCCATTATCTGGCCGAACTGAGTGGCTCAAAAAAGCGAATTCTCGACGATGCACCAGAGCAAATCATTTCCGGCCCCTGGAAACGTCTGGTCTACGACAGAGATGGTAGGATTCTACGAGCGGGTTACTCGTTGTGCCTTCTCGAGCGCCTTCAGGATTCTTTGCGCCGTCGTGATCTCTGGCTGGAGAACAGTGACCGGTGGGGGGACCCGCGTCAAAAATTGCTTCAGGGAGCTGAATGGCAGGCACAACGCATCCCGGTATGTCGGGCGCTGGGTCATCCATCAGACGGAACTAAAGCAGCAGAACAACTGGCTACGCGGCTTGATGACACATGGAAATCAGTGGCTTCACGTTTTGCCTGCAACGCAGCGGTCAGCATAAGCAATGAAGGTAAGCATCCCTCACTGACGATTAGCAATCTGGATAAACTGGATGAGCCACCGGCACTGATACAATTGAATCGTCGGGTAAGAGAACTGATCCCTCCGGTTGATCTGACTGAGCTGTTGCTTGAAATAGATGCCCGAACCGGTTTTACCCGCGAATTCAGCCACGTCAGTGAATCAGGTGCTCGGGCGCAGGATCTCCAGGTCAGTCTGTGCGCAACACTGCTGGCAGAAGCCTGCAATATAGGGCATGAACCCCTGATAAAGCATAATATTCCCGCGCTTACTCGCCATCGTCTGAGCTGGGTTAAACAAAATTATCTCAGGGCAGAAACGCTGGTCAGCGCTAATGCACGGCTGGTTGATTTTCAGTCCACGCTGCCGCTCGCGGGGTACTGGGGAGGTGGTGAGGTTGCCTCCGCAGATGGTATGCGTTTTGTCACACCGGTTAAAACGGTTAATTCCGGACCAAATCGTAAATACTTTGGTTCAGGACGCGGTATCACCTGGTACAACTTCGTCTCCGATCAGTACTCCGGTTTCCATGGCATTGTGGTTCCCGGTACGCTTCGTGATTCCATCTTTGTACTGGAAGGGCTTCTGGAGCAGCAGACCGGGCTGAATCCGGTAGAAATTATGACGGACACGGCAGGATCCAGCGATATCATTTTTGGCCTGTTCTGGTTACTGGGCTACCAGTTTTCCCCTCGTCTGGCCGATGCAGGCGGGGCGATATTCTGGCGGGCAGATAAAACGGCACATTATGGTGCCCTGAATGAGCTGGCCCGGGGATGTGTTGAACTGTCAAAAATAGAATCCCAATGGGATGAAATGATGCGAATGGCGGGCTCACTGAAGCTTGGGACCATCCATGCATCAGAGCTTATTCGTTCACTGTTGAAAAGTAGCCGACCATCTGGTCTGGCTCAGGCGATTATGGAAGTGGGCCGGGTCAACAAGACGTTGTATCTTCTCAACTATATCGATGATGAGGATTACCGGCGTCGGATCCTCACTCAGCTCAACCGGGGAGAAGGACGCCATGCAGTGGCTCGAGCCATTTGCTACGGACAACGTGGTGAAATTAGAAAACGCTACCGTGAAGGGCAGGAAGATCAACTCGGTGCTCTGGGTCTGGTGACCAATGCGGTTGTGCTGTGGAACACACTTTACATGCAGGAGGCGTTGTCACATCTTCGCAAATCGGGGGAAACACCTGAAGAGGAGCATCTGGCAAGATTATCGCCGCTGATACATGGCCATATAAATATGCTGGGGCATTATACGTTTTCGTTACCGGAAGATATTCTGAAGGGCGAGTTAAGACCGTTAAATTTCAATACAAACAATGAATTAAACTCTTAGCGTGGTTTTTTACATCATTGGACCTCGAACCCCTCAGCCGAGAAACCCTGGAAAAGGACGATAAAGCGGACATCTCAATATAGCCAGAGGCGGACATCTTAATTTAGCCACTACATAATTAGTACACATAATACATCTTATGTTAAATTACCCCCCCTCTGCACATCCAGCAACTTTGACCTCATTACTTAACCCTTTTGATTCATACCCTTCGCAGTAAGCCATTAATAATCACTTTAAAAATTCGCATCCCGAAAGATAATATCCTAACCTTATATAATTAAGATTATATAAGGCCAGACATGAGAAATGAATCCCTGTATCATGTGGATCTGGGCCAGATCCTGCTTAGAAGGCGGCTGGCGGAATGCCCGCTTTATAAATGATTAAAATATCGGCATCGCTACGTAAAATTTTGAGAACGATACCCCTGCGAATTATTCAGATTTCACGTAGCGTTGCCAATCTCTGGCTGGATGAATACTGACCAATATGACTCAGATTGCCGGCTTCAGCAGCCCCAACTTGCTGACATCAATGGATGAAGACATTTCGCAAAGACTCGCCTCCTTCGTTAACCAGCGAGAGGCATTCTCGTCTAACACGTGGAAACAGCTCCTCAGCGTCATGCGGGTATGTTGGCGCTGGGCACAAGAAAACCATCGTTCATTCCTGCCGATGTTGGCGGAAGATCTACAGGATTATCTGCTGCATCTGCAGAATGCTGGCCGGGCAGCATCTACGATTTCAACGCATGCAGCTCTAATTTCTATGTTACACCGTAACGCCGGCTTCATTCCCCCTAACGTCTCGCCCGTTGTGGTGCGTGCCAGGAAGAAAATTAACCGTAAGGCAGTATCATCCGGTGAACGTACTGGCCAGGCGGTACCCTTCTGCAGGGTAGACCTCAATCGGCTTGATAAAATATGGCAAGCTTCACCTCGCCTGCAGCTGAAACGTGATTTGGCATTTTTGCATGTGGCATATAGTACACTTCTTCGAATGAGCGAGATGTCGCGCCTGCGAGTGAGAGATATTAACCGAACTGAGGACGGCCGAATCATCCTTGATGTCGGTTGGACTAAAACCATTCTTCATTCTGGTGGCATTGTTAAAGCGCTGAGTGCTCGCTCATCTCAGCGTTTAACAGAATGGATTGACGCCGCCGGACTGAACGACGAACCTGATGCGGTGCTGTTCTGCCCTATCCACCGTTCTAATAAGATTGTCAATGTGACTACGGCCCCTATGAGTGCGCCGAGTCTTGAAGATATCTTTTGTCGCGCCCGAAAAGCGATCTGCGAAAAAGAGCATGTGAAAACCAACAAGGGACGTTACGCAGGCTGGAGCGGACACAGTGCGCGCGTGGGGGCCGCACAGGATATGGCCAGAAAGGGCGTTCCACTCGCCCAGATTATGCAGGAAGGCACCTGGACTCAAACCCAGACTGTGATGCGCTATATACGTATGGTTGAAGCGCATAAAGGCGCAATGGTTGCACTGATGGAAGAAGATGACGGTGTAATTTAAGTGATTATTTATATTTTAATATTAGGTATAACTCACACTTAAATGCGTTTGTCGTCAATTGTCAGCGGCTTAACTGCTTCTGCGGGATCAAGTTCCAGGTAATTATCTCTAGCCAGTATTCATCCAATTTCAATCCCTATGCAGCCGTGGATCCGGTAGAAATCACTGGAAAATTGTAGCCTTAAAGTACTGTCCAGGAGCAGCCAAGCTGCACCCAGAAGTCGGCCATCATGCCTGCAATCCTGTGCAGTTCGTTCACCTCCGGGTGCGCAAACCGGCATGATGGGGGCGAAGATATCGGCTATTTAGCAGACATCTCGCAGCGGGTATTTACCGATGGAATAAACGTTGTTGGCGTATCAGCTGATATGAAACCCCTCTGGAAGGTTAGTACAGACCTGCCATCGGCGAGGGTTCTGATAAAGATATCTCTGGCGACCTGATAATTGGACGTTCCACCACGAGGAAAAACACCCATTACAAGTTTTTCTCCTTCATAACAGTAAATGCGGAAATCCCTGTCGTGTGATCCGGGAACGGCTACCCAGTCACTTTGCTGCTCTGCTGCACTGGATACGCCTGTGAACGTGAGAAAAACCAAACCTGCCAAGAGTGTCTGTAATTTCATAGATGCCTCTGATTATCAAGAATGATTTAACTATCGGCACCTTCACGCAGGATTTTAGTCTTTTATGCGCGTTTGCGCATGAAGGCCACAGCTGGTGTAGCAAATAACTCATCGGGTAAGGGGCGTCGGGACGCGGCGCAGCCGCCATGCTCACAGCCCCACTGATATTTAGTTACAACACCCATTTTAGAGCCACACAGTTCCGGGGCTTTGCAGTGGGGAGCTGGAAGCTTACCGTTTCTATGGAGCTGAGGTTTACACAGAAAACTGGAACAGTATCGTGTGTGTTGTAACTAATATCCCTGTTATCTATTACTCCGGATTATCTGGGAAGATATCGTTAATAGATTATCTCGTATAATTTATATGGCATATTCATCCTTTTCTTTGCACTGACATGCTATCCAGCCTACTGAGCATCAGCCTCCACCACCCCACCTGACTTACGGAAATCAATCACCAGGGTACTGTTGACAACATAGGCGTCATACTCGGGCCCCTGAGTAAGATAGTTACGCGGCTTTTCCGCCCGAATCAGCTCATTCGCTCTGATTGATTTTAACGGTAAGTCGGCATGGGCGATTAGCGCCTGCCAAATCCAGGGTTCTGACTCGCCCAGCATTTTCATGCGTATGTTGTTAATCAGGGGGAGATTTTTGATATTAGTTCGCACCTCAGGCGCATCATCTAATTGACCGATAAATGCCATGCTATCAATGCTGCGTGCGGGCAGTCGGTAGAAGTCACTTTTAATTTGAGCCATCACGCTAAACTCGTAGCGCTGGCTGTTGACCACCGTGTTAAAGCAGGCCAGCATCACCACCAGATGGTACAGCAGCAGAACCCCGCTCAGCCCAGCTAACCACCGCCTCAATGCAGGCCATACCTGAACGCTGATATAAAAGCAGAACAGCAAAGTCACTCCCCAGGCTGCCAGCATGCGCGGAACAAAAACCGGGCTGGCCAGCATAAGCGAGAGTCCGGCAACGGATGCAATGGCCACTGGTAGTGTTGTTGACAGCAGCAGCAGAGTGGAGACATTGAACCTTTGCTGCTGCTTTAACCGGATTCCAGTAATGCCAAGGCCGACGGCAGCAAACAGAACAGGCCCCCAAACAAACCCGGCTCGCCACCCAGGGTAAGCGCTGAAAAACAGCGAGTAATAACGTCTGATGCTTTCAGTCAGAATATGCAGCGCGCCCGGCCCGGGAGTCAGCAGCTGATTATGCTGCATGCTGTATATATCCGCTTTATCAATCAGGGGGCCGCTGATGCCGTATTTATAGATCAGCACAGCGATCAGCAGCGCGAATATCTTAACGCCAAGCCATTGCCAGACGGGTAGATGTTGAACAATGCGGCATACAACCAGTAACGCCACGCAGCCAATAAACAGGTTTAAGCCGGACTGATACAGTGTCAGAACCATCAGCAAAAGCAGCACGTCAAGAATGAGCTGCTGCAACCCGCCCGGCCTCAGCTTCAGGCTGGCCACCATCGCAATGGCGAAGGCAAGCAGGATGGTCAGACTGTCATAGGCGTAAAGCAGGCACTGCACCAGAAAAGGGTTAAGGATGATGAACAGGGGGGGTATCAGCGCCCAATAGCCGGTGAGTGGGATGCGCAGCTTCTCGATATAGATCACCGAGGCAATGCTCAGCGCCAGCAGACCGATAAACAAATTAAGCGGTGAGATATCACTAAGGTTGCTGCTGAACGATAGCATCGACTGCAGCAGCCAGGTCATTGGCCGGCCATTGGACAGCCACGCCGAGGTGCTGCCATTAAATATCCGGTACAGATCGTCACGGTAATAAAGTTTGCTGGTCCAGACCGGCAGGGTCGCCAGCAGCGCTATCACGAAGGTAAAGACTATCTGCCGTAAACGGGAAACGGGCTGAATCTCACTGGCCGTCATTTTTCTTCCTCAGCACGCTCTCAATAATATAACGCGGCCTGTTCTTACTCTCGGTATACATGCGACCGATATATTCACCGAGAATACCAATGCCAATCAGCTGCACACCGCCGAGGAACAGCATGACCGTCATCAGCGAAGAATAGCCGGCAACCGCATTACCCCAGATAAATTTTGATAGCACAATCCAGATACCATAAAGCAGAGAAATAACAGCGACGACGCCGCCTATATAGGTCCACACGCGGAGTGGCAGTGTGGAAAATGAGGTAATACCGTCAAGGGCGAAATTCCACAAGCTCCAGCCGTTGAATTTCGTTTTACCCACCACGCGCGGCATCCTGGCATAGTCCAGAATAGCGGTCTTGCCCCCCACCCACGGCATCATGCCTTTCATAAACACGGTGTGCTCGGGAAGTGAACAGATCGCATCAACCGTATTGCGCGATAACAGGCGAAAATCGCCAACGTTCTCTTCAATCTTCTCGCGCGCTAACACGTTATGCATTTTGTAATACCAGCGCGAGGAGATACGTTTCAGGAAGGAATCAGCACTCCGATCGCTGCGCCGCGCCAGTACCATATCCACCCCCTTCTGCTGCCAGATGGTGACCAGCTCGGGAATAAGCTCTATGGGGTCCTGCATATCAACGTCCAGCGGAATAACGGCATCGCCAGTAGAATAATTAAATCCCGCCAGCAGAGCGGCTTCTTTGCCGAAATTACGACGCAAATTAACCAGCACCAGCCTCTCATCGTTGGCTATCAGTCGCTCAATCACCTCGGCGGTGCTGTCACTACTGCCGTCATTAACAAATATAAGTTCCAGCTGCAGATCGCCGAGGATATCCAGCGCGCGGTAAAAAACCGGTACGGCCTCATCCTCATTCCACACGGGCACCACCAGAGATATCAGCATTCCGATCCTCACCTGAAAACGAAACGGTTGGCAAAAAAGAAACCGATCACCAGACTTAACGCAGAAAAAATTATCAGCGTAAGGAAGGGATTGAGCACCATTAAGTCCCCACACCAGCCGGTAAAGAGAGCGAAAAACGCCATAAAGCTGACCCACAATAGATAGCGCTTAAGCGACACAGGGCTACTGAACGTCCAGCGGGCGTTAATAAAAAAGCTCACCGTTACCGCGCAGGCAAAGGCGACTGCGTTGGCGCTGGCCTGATTAAAATGAAACAGGCTATAGCCGGTGAAAAACACCAGCCAGTGCACCAGGGTATTAAGCCCCCCGGTTAAGCCATAGCGGATAAAGGTGATTGGAATACCGTAAACGGTACCTGCAGAAATGCCCTTATTACCCATCGATATTCCTCAGGAACAGTCGCTGGCAAAACTGGTGATACACAAGCATAGCGGGGAATCTCATCATTCGCCGCGGAATATGTCTATAGCTAAAGCATTGACTTAATTTTGGATAATAAGAGAATGTTCGCTATCTCATCACCACCGTAATGAACCGGAGCACACCATCACCCGCCCTCGCCGCTTGCCATCGTTATCCAGCATGAAGACAGTTAGCACAGCCTGCGTAGCTCTCCTGCTGCTGGTCAGCTGCTCTTCGCAACCGCCAAAGTCGCTGGTTACTCCTTTCCCGGTGGTCACAAAGCCATTGCCGGTGGAACCGCAGCAGGGTCAGCCGCCGTTAAGAGGTGTCTGGTTGGCAACCGTTTCCCGCCTTGACTGGCCGCCGGTGGCCTCAGTCAATGCCAGCAGTGCCGCCGCGCGCATCAGCCAACAGCAGAAATCGCTGACCGATAAGCTGGATAAGATGAAAAGTCTCGGTGTCAACACCGTGTTTTTCCAGGTGAAACCGGACGGCACTGCGCTGTGGGCATCCAAAATACTGCCGTGGTCCGATATGCTGACGGGCGAGATTGGCAAGGATCCTGGCTACGACCCGCTGCAGTTTATGCTGGATGAAGCTCACAAGCGCGGTATGAAAGTCCACGCCTGGCTCAACCCTTATCGCGTGGCGGTGAACACCAAAGCGTCCACCGTTGCTGAGTTAAACCGCACGCTGTCGCTGCATCCGGCCAGCGTTTACGTGCTGCATAAAGAGTGGATCCGCACCGCCGGTGACCGCTTTGTGCTGGACCCTGGCATCCCGGAGGCGCGTGACTGGATCACCAGCATCGTGGCCGAAGTGGTGGCGCGTTATCCCGTTGACGGCGTGCAGTTCGATGACTATTTCTATGCAGAATCCGCGGGTTCAATGCTCAACGACTCTCAGACCTTCCGGACCTATGGTCAGGGCTTTGCCAGCAAAGCGGACTGGCGGCGGCACAACACCCAGCAGCTGATCGAACAGGTATCACGCACCATCAAACAGCTGAAGCCTGACGTAGAGTTTGGCGTCAGTCCGGCGGGGGTATGGCGCAACCTTTCGCACGATGCGGCCGGCTCCGACACGCGCGGCGCGGCGGCATACGATGAAGCCTATGCCGATACTCGCCGCTGGGTGCAGCAGGGGCTGCTGGACTATATCGCCCCGCAGCTCTACTGGCCCTTTGCCCGCCAGGCGGCACGCTATGACGTGCTGGCAAAATGGTGGGCGGATGTGGTCAAGCCGACTCATACCCGCCTCTACATTGGCATCGCGCTGTATAAAGTGGGTGAGCCGTCAAAAAATGAACCTGACTGGATGATTGGCGGCGGCGTGCCCGAGCTAAAAAAACAGCTCGACCTGAACGAAGCTGTGCCGCAAATCAACGGCACCATCCTGTTCCGGGAAAACTACCTAAACCAGATGCAGACGCAGGAGGCGGTTAACTACCTCAGAGAACGCTGGGGCGAATAGATGGCAAAGTCAGGCCGCAAAAGTTTCTGCCAGAGGCACGCCGATTAACACACAAATGTGTTAACCGGCGGCTAATAATCCCGCCAATCTATTTGGTGCTTCTCTTATGCTGAGTAACCGTAGCAAGTAAAACCCTGAAATTTTTATCAGGTTACGCTCGCTGTATCACATTCACTAAAGGGAAAGTCCAATGAAAGTACAAAAGATTGAACAGCCAGCGGCTATAGAAGTGTTAGAACCCTGGGGTAGCGTTGACGGTCTGCCGGAAACGTCGCCAATTCAGCTGTCGGGTATTCAGAAAGTGATCCCGGGAAAAGAAGATATTGATACCGGTATTTTCGAGTGCAGCGCCGGCAGCTATCGCCGCTCGGTGAAGCAAGCCGAGATAATGCACTTTCTCGCCGGCAGCGGTTCCTTCACGCCGGACGGCGAAGAGACGTTGACCTTCAAAGCTGGCGATTCCTTTTTCTTCGAAGCGAACACCGCAGGTACCTGGGTGGTCGACACGCAGATGCGCAAACTCTACGTCATTTTTGATGCGAGCTAATTTCTGCCCCCACTCCTGCTATTATTCGTGAATCATTTCGCAATACCGGATAGGAGAAATAGCGTGGCAGATTTCAACACCCTCATTGAGAACAGCGTTGGCTATGAAGAGTTCGTCAGCCAGGGGACAGCGCAGGAGATCGCGCAGCTGCGGATTGAGCAGGAGAAAACCACTCGACCGGACTTTCTCAGTCAGGAAACCACCGCGGATATCGCGGCGCTCTCAGGAAAATTCGTGATCCTGGCGGCCGCAGAGATGTGGTGCCCGGACTGCCAGCGCAATATGCCGGCAATTAACGCGCTGTGCGAGCGCTATCCTGATGCTCAGCTGGCCGTGATCACCCGCGATCAGTCAGAGTCACTGTTCAAACAGCAGTTCAGTCTGGATAAAGTACGCATCCCGTTTGCCGCAGTGCTGGATGCACAGCTTTCCCCACTGGGTGCGTTTGTCGAGCGGCCAAAGTCGCTACAAAGCGGCGGTGAAGAGGCCCTGCTCGCCTACAGGCGCGGCGAGCGTCTGGCCGATACGCTTGAAGAGATTGTCAGCATTATGCGTCAAAACTAATCATTTCCTGTCCCGGCCCGTCCAACGCGGCGCCGGGTTTGCCTTCCCTTCAACCCGCTTCTTTTTCGCTGTAACTCCTCATAAGTCACTGTAAATAGTGAAAAGTAATACTCTGCCACTCATGCTGACAAAAATTTTACAATGATAATCTTAAAGAAAATGATTATCATCTGCATTGCGATTTCCATGCTAGCGAGATTTAATGTCGCCAAAATGGGCACGCCGCCAATAAACGCCATACCAAAAAAATAATGCTTCCGCGTGGGGAACGATGATGTCTTTTAATTTCAGGGAAAACAATGCACGGCGCATGCCGTACATGGCGACAACTTTTGCCGTCTCGCTGCTGGCACTGGCGATCAACTCATTGCTTCATCCGGCGCAGGCCGCCAGTGAGGAAACGGCTGTCGCCCAGCCCGATCTGGTGGTCGATGCCACAGTTGATAATGCCGCCGATGAGCAGCAGGACTACAGCGTTAAAACTACGCGCGCAGGCACCAAAATGCTGCTGACGCCGCGCGATGTGCCGCAGTCGGTCAGCGTCGTGACCGGGCAGCGCATGCAGGATCAAGATCTGCAATCAGTGGGTGACGTGCTGAATAATACTACCGGCGTCTCCGCCGAAATTATCGACAGTGAACGCTCGGCCTACTTCGCCCGTGGATTCCAGATAACCAACTACACATTCGACGATATCCCGACTTCCGCCAGCGATAACTGGAACTATGGCGATGCCGGGGAAGATACGGCGATTTATGACCGCATCGAGATAGTGCGCGGTTCCACCGGGCTGATGACTGGCGCGGGTAGCCCGGCGGCGTCGGTCAATATGGTGCGCAAGCACGCCGACAGTAAAGAATTTACCGGCAACCTCAGCTCCAGCTACGGCAGCTGGAATAAGCAGCGTTACGTTGCGGACGTTTCCGGTCCGCTGAACGAGGCTGGCAGCGTGCGTGGACGCGTGATAGCGGGTTATCAGGATCAGGACAGCTCGCTGGACCGCTACCACAAAAGCAAAAAATTCCTTTATGGCGTAATCGATGCTGACGTAACCGATAACAGCACCGTATCGCTGGGCTACGATTATCAGCAGAGCAATACAGGCAATCCGACCTGGGGCGGGTTGCCAACCTGGTACAGCAACGGCTCACGCACTGGCTATGACCGCAGTACCAATCCGGCGGCCGACTGGGCACGTTACAGCCTCGATTCACGTAAGGTGTTTGCAAACGTAACGCACGATTTCAATAACGGCTGGAATTTCCGCGTCAATGCCACGCACGCCGAACAAACTTTCAACGACAAGCTGCTCTACGTGATGGATTTCCCGGACGTGGTCACCGGGCAAGGCACCTCGGGCTTTGGCAGCCTTGATCGCGGTAAGCGAAAGCTGGATTCAATCGATACTTACGCCAGCGGGCCATTCGAACTGTTCGGCCGCCAGCATCAGATGATGGCCGGGGTCAGCTACAGCCGCCAGCACAATGCCACCTACAGTGCCGACGGCGCCCTCGACAGCAGCCAGATGGGCAGCTTCAACGATGCATGGAGCGGCAACGTGGCCGAACCTGAGTGGGGAGACTGGTATCAGAATGCTGACGACGTGGTGCGCCAGAAATCGGCTTATAGCGCCGCCCGTTTCTCACTGGCCGATCCCCTGTCGCTGATCCTCGGCGCGCGCTATACCCAGTGGAGCACTAACGGCAGCAGTGGTGACGTGACTAAAAACAACATCACTCCTTACGGTGGGCTGGTGTATGACATCAACGAAAGCTGGTCCGCCTACGCCAGCTACACCTCCATCTTCCAGCCGCAAACCTATCGCAACAGAGACGGTCGCTACCTCGACCCGGTTAACGGAAAAAGTTATGAAACCGGACTGAAATCCGCGTGGATGGATGGCCGCCTGACGGCAACGGTGGCGGTATTCCGCATTGAGCAGGAAAATGCTGCGCAAACCGACGGCAGCAACTTCGTTAACGGCAGCAGCGAACAGGCGTATATCAGCACGCGAGGGGCCGTAAGCAAAGGCGCAGAGTTTGAACTCAACGGCGCGTTAACCGATAACCTGCAGATGACCTTTGGCGCCACGCGCTATGTGGCCAAAACAGAGAGCGGCCGTTACAACAGCAATATGCCGCAGACTTCGTTCAAGCTATTCAGCCGCTACCAGTTGCCGATGCTGCGCGACCTGACAGTCGGTGGCGGCATCAACTGGCAGAACCGCACCTACCAGGATGCTACCGGGCCGGACGGGGAAACCCAGCGTGTCTATCAGAGCAGCTATCCGCTGGCTAACCTGTTTGCCCGCTATCAGGCAACGAAGCAGGTGGCAGTGCAGGCCAACATCAACAACCTGTTTGACCGCAGTTACTATGCCTGGGCCAGCGACTATACGCTGTACGGCGAACCGCGTAACTACTCTGTCAGCCTCACCTATGCTTTCTGATAAGCGCTTCCCCCGGTTCACTGCCGGGGAGATTGACCATCGGCGGCGGCAGCTATTGATCGCGCTGGCGCTGGCCCCCTGGCTGACGGGATTACCCGCCCGCGCTGCGCTGCCAGAGCCGCGCATTATCGCCCTCGAATGGCTGCCGTTGGAGATGCTGTTTGCCCTTGGCGTGCTGCCAATTGCCGCAGCGGATACCCACGAGTATCGCCTGTGGGTGAAGGAACCCGCCCTGCCCGCCAGCGTGCTCGACATCGGGCTGCGTTCAGAGCCTAACCTCGAATTTATGGCGCAGCTTAAACCGGACCTGATTGTTTATTCGCAGGGTTACGGGCCGCACGCGCAGCAATTGCAGAAGATCGCCCCGACGATGGAGTTAGCTTTTATTGATGAGGAAGGCCAGCCCCTGGCTAAAGTGCGCAGCGGATTGCTGGGGCTGGCTGAGCGCTTAGGGAAAATGGCAGAAGCCAGAACACATCTGGCGTGGTTTGACCAACAGCTGGCGCAGGCCCGCGACCAGCTGGTAGCCTGGCGCCAACAGCCGCTGCTGGTTTTTACACTGCTCGATGAACGCCACGTGGTGATCCTCGGTAAACGCAGCCTGTTCGGCAACGTGATGCAGCAGCTGGGCATAGAGAATGCCTGGCAGCAGCAGGACAGTTTCTGGGGAACGGCAACGGTGGGAATTGAGCATCTGGCAAAGCTGCCAGCACTGCGGGCGGTGTGTCTCGATCATGGAGATGAAGGCTTGCGCAGCCGCGTCAGCGCTTCGCCGCTGTGGCAGGCTCTTCCTTTTGTGCGCCAGAGGTCGCTGCGAACGGTTCCGGCTATCTGGATATTTGGCTCAACCCTGGCGGCTCTGCGCTTCACTCATATGCTGCAACAGCTGGACAGAATCTGGCAAAACTAACGCTATCCGGCAAAGACGGATAGCGTTATTGATTAACGACTGACTTCGTGGCCGATAACGCCACCGATCGCCGCACCGCCCAGGGTTCCCCAGGTGCTACCGCCGGTCAGCACTGCGCCACCCACCGCACCGACACCGGCGCCGATAGCGGTATTCCTGCCACGATGAGACATGCCACACGCCGTCAGTGAAAACGTGACCAGCAGAACAACGGCAACAGTACAGCTGCGTTTTAAAAGCATTCAAGACCTCATCACCATTAGAATTAATGGAAGGTAAAAGTGTTAATTATGATTTTTCTGGTGCCAGAAGACGGGGTCGTGCCCTCTCCCCGGCGCAGGAAATTTACTGCTTATCCCAGTTTTGCGACAGGTAAAAAATCCTATTTCAGTACCAGCTTTTGTTGGTTACCTGTTTAGCGATCGCCCGGCGTTAATTTTGTGATACTCCCGGCGTAAAGGGCGTGAAAAATTCGTTGATTAAATAATTTCATCAAGTTATCAATAAAGACTTTCCTTCGCTTGCCGATACTCGATCTCATCTGGCTGCGCTTTGGGCCAACAACTCTTAATGTGAAGCGTAATCATGAGCGGGACTTTTAGTAGCGACGATGCCAAACGTCTGGCTGCCCTGGAGATGTTGAAATCCGAGGATGTGGCGCGCGATGATATTTTAAAAAAATTCAGCCAGCTGGCCAGCGAACTGCTGGAAATCCCGGGCGGCTTCGTATCGGTTCTGGACGATGAAAACCAGTACATTAAAGCGGCCTGCAACTTCGATCTGAAACAGACCTCGCTGCAGGATGCGTTCTGCCGCCACACGCTGGAGCTGGATGACGTGCTGGTTTGTGCTGATACGCATCTTGATCCACGCTTCAGCGCGCATCCTCTGACGCTTGGCGCGCCCTTTATCCGTTTCTATGCCGGCGCCCCGCTGCGCAACCGTGAAGGCATCATCATCGGCACGCTGTGCGTCACGGATACCCAGCCGCATGCCTTCAGCGCAGACAAAGCCGCGCTGCTGGCACTGCTAGCAGGCCTGGTGGTGGGCTACCTCGATGCCTGGTATATCACCGGCTATCAGGATGTCGTCACGCAGCTGCCTAACCGCCAGCGGCTGCTGAAGGATATTGAACTGCTGCAGCAGGCGGGCAATAGCGAACCGCATAATCTGACGCTGATTGACTGCATTGATATGCCGCGCGCCTATGAGATCGCCCGTTCGGTAGGAATGAATGCGGTGGAAACCCTGCTCAAAGAGATGGCAGCCACGCTGCGCACCCGCCTGCGTTTGGACAGTGATGATGTGCTGTACACCGTTGCACTGGGCCGCTTTGCCCTGCTGAGCGACAAGCCCGACGCACCCAGTGGACGTGAGCTCAGCCAGCGCCTCGGCGGCATTCGCGCACAGATTTTCGATAATATTACGGTTGATGCCAAACCGTATCTCGGGGAAGTCAGCTTTGTTCCGGTCGATTCGCAAGTTTCGGAAGTGTTGCGCCGCGCAGTCAGTGCACTGCATGAAGCCATCAGCCTGAAGCAGAACTATATGGCGTATAACGCCGATAGCGATGGGCGCAGAAATCAGAGCTTCCGCCTGCTAAACGACCTGGCCGCAGCGCTACGCGGCACGCCGGGGCTTTATCTGGTCTATCAGCCACAAATCTCGCTGCGCAACGGCAAACCCGTCGGACTGGAAACGCTGCTGCGCTGGGATCATCCGCTTTACGGCAATATTCCGCCTGACGAATTTATCCCTCTGGCTGCACAAACCAACCTAATGGAGGAGCTGACCGACTGGGTGTTAGACCATACGCTGGCGCAGCTCAAACTGTGGCGGAGTAAAGGGCTGAACCTACCGGCGTCGGTAAATCTGTGCGTCAGCGATTTTTCGCGCCCGGACTTCGCCAATAAGCTGGAAGAGAAGCTACTGCGTGCAGGATTGCAGGCTGAAGATCTCAATCTTGAATGTCTGGAAACCGAGCAGGTGCTGGAGAGCGCCGAGGCGCGGCGCGGGCTGGATATGCTGAAGCTACGCGGCTTTCGCATCGCGCTGGATGATTTCGGATCCGGTTACAGCAACATCAACACGCTGCGCCGCATCCCGGTTGACGTTATCAAGCTCGACCGTTCGCTGATCCAGCAGCTGTCGCACGATCCGGCCAGCGAGGTGATAGCCCGCCACGTGATCACCATGCTGAAAGAGCTGGAGTATGTGGTGCTGGCCGAAGGGGTGGAGGATCTGCAAACCCTGGCATCACTGCAGCGATTAGGCTGCGATGAAATCCAGGGTTTTTATTACTCACGCCCGCTGATACCGGAAGGCCTGGAGAGCTGGCTCAGCCGCTATTACCCGCAGGCCAGCTAAGATCAGGACTCGATCCACACGGTCTGCGTGTTGGTGAACTCACGCAGGCCGAAGTGCGACAGTTCGCGACCAAAACCACTTTTCTTCACGCCGCCAATCGGCACGCGCGGGTCAGAGAAGCTCGGCGAGTTGATAAACACGCCGCCGGTTTCGATGCGTGATGCCAGCTGCTGAGCGCGGGACAAGTCCTTGCTCCACAGGCTGCCGCCAAGGCCGAACTCAGAGTCATTCGCCATCGCTACCGCATGATCGGCATCATCCGCCATAATCAGCGAGGCAACGGGACCAAACAGCTCCTGATCGAAGCTGGTCATACCCGGCTTCACGTTGCTCAGCACCGTGGGGGCATAGTAGTTACCTTCCCCCGGCAGTACATGGCCACCCAGCAGCAGCGTTGCGCCCTCTTTCAGCGTCGCCTGCACCTGTGAGTCAAGCTCGTCGCGCAGATCGTAGCGCGCCATCGGGCCAATCCATACGCCGGCTTCACGCGGGTCGCCGATTTTCATTGCTTTAACTGTAGTGACAAATTTCTCGCAGAACTGGTCGAAGACCGCCGCTTCCACAATGATGCGCTTGGCCGAAATACACAGCTGGCCGTTGTTCATAAAGCGCCCGGCAATTGCTCCTTTAACTGCGGCATCAATGTCGGCATCGGCCAGCACGATAAACGCATCGGAACCGCCCAGTTCCAGCACGCATTTTTTGATTGCCGCACCGGACAGCGCGGCAATTGCCGCACCGGCACGCACGCTCCCGGTCACTGTCACGGCAGCAATACGACGATCGTTAATCGCCTGCGCCACGCCGTCGTTGTCAGCGTTGACCACGGCAAACAGCCCTTCCGGCACGCCAGCATCCTGCAGGATCTGTTGCAGCAGCAGCGCACAGCCCATGACGTTCGGAGCCGGTTTCAGCAGGTAACTATTGCCTGCCA
This sequence comes from Erwinia aphidicola, assembly GCF_024169515.1. Lineage (NCBI taxonomy): Bacteria > Pseudomonadati > Pseudomonadota > Gammaproteobacteria > Enterobacterales > Erwiniaceae > Erwinia > Erwinia aphidicola. Next base: position 44,474 of record NZ_JAMKCQ010000003.1, read on the forward strand.
GCATAATTGGCACCGCTCCGCGTAACACCTGCCACACAGGAAAGTTCCACGGCATCACCGACAGCACCGGGCCGAGCGGCAAATAGTCAACAAAGGCCTTATTGCCTTCGACCAGCGTCGGTTCACGCTCAAGGTAGGCAGGGCCGTGTTCGCCATACCATTCACACAGCTTTGCGCTCTTTTCAACTTCGGCCAGCCCCTGGTCAATCGGTTTGCCCATTTCACTGGTCATCATCTCAGCCAGCGCGCGCGCCTGCTGACGCAGGCCGCCGGCAATTGCGTTGAGCAGCTGTACGCGGCTGATCATCGCGCTGCTGCGCCAGGCCTGAAAGGCGTTATTAGTCTGTGCCAGCGCGCTGTCAACGTCCTTCGCTGTGGCAAATGGATAGCGGGCAAAGACTTCACCGCTGGTTGGGTTACGAGAAATCGCTGCGTTTGAGGAAACCTGAGTCATGATTGCCGCCTTAAGTTGTTCACAATGGCATCAATCATAGAGTTGCCGTAGATTCTTTAAAAATGAATAATAAAGAAAGTTACTTACTCAAAAAGAGAATGATATGGATCTGACCCAGCTGGAAATCTTCCGCACTATCGCTGAAGAGGGCAGCGTTACGGCGGCGGCAGAGAAGCTGCATCGCGTGCCTTCCAATATCTCAACGCGCTTAAAGCAGCTGGAAGAGGAGCTGGAGTGTGAGCTGTTTCGCCGCGAAAAGCTGCGCCTGTACATCACCGACAGCGGCAAAACCTTTCTCGACTATGCGCGGCGCATTCTGGCGCTGGCGACCGAAGCAAAGCACAGCGTTTCCGGCCAGCAGCCCGGCGGGATTTTTACCCTCGGCGCCATCGAGAGCTTTGCTGCCGTACGCCTGCCGCCGCTGATCGCCCGCTATCACCAGCGCTGGCCGCAGGTTGAGCTGGATCTCTCCACGGGACCGTCCGGCGATATGACCGACGGCGTGCTGGCCGGGAAGTATTCCGCCGCCTTTATCGACGGCCCGCCGAAGCACCCGCTGCTGGAAGGTGTCGCGGTGGTGGAAGAAGAGATGGTGCTGATTTCGGCGCTCAACCATCCCCCTGTACCGGATGCCACCAGTATCTCCGGGTCAACCATCTACGCCTTTCGCGCCAACTGCTCTTACCGCCGCCTGTTTGAAAACTGGTTCTCACGCGAGAACGCCGCGCCGGGAAAAATTTTCGAAATGGAGTCGTATCACGGCATTCTGGCCTGCGTCAGCGCCGGAGCCGGTCTGGCGCTGATCCCGCGCAGCATGCTGGAGAATATGCCAGGGCGCGATAACGTGCATGCGTGGCCATTAAGTGAGGGGATGGGGCAGATTGCCATCTGGCTGGTATGGCGCAAAGATACGCGTTCCAATAATTTGCAGGCGATGACTCGCCTGCTGGAAAGTTAACGCTAAACCTGCGTGCTGGCGCTGCCCGGCAGCGCATGGAAGCGGCGTTTAAAATAAATTAATCCTGCCTCACTGCTTTCCGTCAGCCGGATGTGACGGATTTCTACCAGGTACAGCTGGTGTGTGCCAAGCGCCCTGATCTGGCTGATAAAACCTTCAAGGCTGGCCAGCGCCTCAATAAGCACCGGCTGGCCTAATGTCCCCTCCTGCCAGCCGTCCAGCAGGAAGCGATCTTCCATCGTCATTGCAGTCATACCGGCAAAATGGCGCGCCATCTCCTCCTGCTGAGGATTAAGTACATTGATACACATACGCTGATTTTTCAGGAACACCGGGTTCATCGCGCTGTTGAGATTAATACACACCAGCAGCGTTGGTGGCGTATCAGTCAGCGGACACACCGCCGTCGCAGTGATGCCACAGCGCCCTGCGGCCCCCTGCGTGGTGACGATATTAACCGCCGCGGGCAGATTTGCCATCGCATCACGAAAATGTAAGCGGTGTTGGTTTTCATTCTGCATAGTGCCCACCATCCCTGAGCAGACGATCAAGCTGGTTAATATCGCTGTTGCTGTGCAGGTGCGACTTTCTCCAGCCATCGCGGTCATAGTCAGCCAGGCAGCGATCGACCATCTCCATCATGCCATCCATCGCTCCCGAGCTGTGCGCATCGCGCAGACACTGCATGCGCACTTCATCCTGACTACCGGCGTAGTTGATCTCGTACAGCTCATGGCGGCCCGCGAACTCACTGCCAGTAGCGTCCCACATCAGCTTCAGTATTTTGATGCGCTGCTCATGCTCCATGCCGTTGGAGCCACGGACAAAGCGCGCAAGATACTGTTCAATCTCTGGATTTTGCAGGTCGCGCACGCTGGAGGGCAGATAGATTAACCCGCTGGCCACGTTACATTCGATGATGTTTTTGATCTTCGCCCAGGCCATTGGCGCCATCACGCGGTAAGTGTTCATCGCCTGAGAATCTGGCAGCCAGGCGCCGTTAATCCAGGGTTTGGCTTCCGCCGCCATCGCATCACTCAGCGACCAGAACAGGTTGCGCCAGGCGACCACTTCCCCCAGCGCCGCCTGCACGCCGCGAAACTCGATAGTACCGGTACATTCGAGGCTTTTTTGCAGTAGTGCGGTAATAAAATCAAGCTTCACCGCCAGCCGTACACAGGCCTGCATTGGATACAGCCGCACAAATCCGCCCTCGGCATACCAGCGGCGACAGCGATCGAAATCGCGATAGACCAGCACGTTCTCCCAGGGGATCAGCACCTTATCCATCACCAGAATCGCGTCGTTTTCGTCAAAACGGCTGGAGAGCGGATAATCAAACGGTGAGCCGGTAACGCCGGAAGTGAGCTCGTAGGAGGCACGTGAAATCAGCTTCACGCCGTCTGCATCCATCGGGGCAATAAACATCATGGCAAAATCGGGGTTATCCCCCATCACCTGCGCAGAACCAAAGCCGATAAAGTTAAAGTTGGTTAGCGCCGAGTTGGTCGCGACCACTTTGGCTCCGCTGACGATAATCCCCGCATCGGTCTCTTTTTCGACTTTGACATAAACATCTTTCACTTCATCAACCGGCTTATTGCGGTCAATCGGCGGGTTGACGATGGCATGATTAAAGTAAAGGCCTGCCTCCTGAATGCGCTTGTACCAGCGGCGCGCGTTGTCGGCATAAGGGCCGTAAAAGTCAGGATTGGCGCCGAGCGCGCTGGCAAAAGCCGCTTTATAATCCGGGGTACGTCCCATCCAGCCATAGCTAAGGCGTGACCAGTCGGCAATCGCATCACGCTGCTGACGGATCTCCTGCGCTGACCGCGCATAGCGGAAGAAACAATGGGTGTAGCCGCCGTTACCGCTGTCGGTGCTCCAGCACAGCTTGTCATGGCTCTCCGGCGCGTGGAGTGCATCGTAGAGTATGGCAATCGACCCGGCAGCATTACGAAAAGCCGGATGGTGGGTAACATCTTTCACTTTCTGGCCATAGATAAAAATTTCGCGCCCGTCCTGCAGGCTTTTCAAATACTCGCTGCCGGTGAACGGACGATTGATGGCAGAACGATGATCTTCGGGTTTCATACATTGCCTCTCGGGTTAAGAGTGGATAACTGCACCTAAGCTCAGTGCCGCAACAGGTTCCAGCGGCGACGGAATTCGCTGGGTGAAAAACCAGCCAGACGATGAAAAAAACGGGCGAAATAGGCCGGGTCTTTATAACCCAGCGCCAAGGAAATCTGATGGACACTACTGTCGCTGAACAGTAAGAGACGTTTTGCTTCACGTAGTAAGCGTTCGTGAATCAGTCGTTTGGGCGATTGGTTTGCCAGGCGCCGACACAGCTCGTTTAGTCGCGATTCACTAATTTCTAGCTCGCGGGCATAATCCGGCACGGTCAAATGCTGCGGGTATTTCTCGTTAACCCTATGGATGAAACGCCGCAACAGTTTCATTTCACCCCGCACGCTGATATTAGCCCCTTCGCCTCGTTCCATCTCCCGCAGCAGCATCATGAACACGCTTTGTGCCAGCAGGCGCAGTTGAGTATCACGGCCGTTTTGCTGATGGCCAAACTCACTTGCCAGCAGCGGCCAAAGAGCCTCTAGCGCTCGCTGAGTTTCTGAGCCTGGGCCCAGCGGCAGGCAGAACCCCGGGATCTCCAGCGCTTCACGGCTGCCGGGCCACAAAGTCTGCATCAGCGGCCAGATAAGTTCTTGATGAACGGTAAGAACATGTCCGTCACTCTCCTTTTCGCTGATAAATGCGTGGGGGACGGTGGGAGGCGTGAGGATAAACAGTGGGGCCTGCAGTGAATAGTGGCGATCGTCCAGCTGCAGCTCAATTTCACCGCTGGTCAGATGATGCAGCTGGAAACAACAGCTGTGCCAGTATGAGGGCATATTACGAACAAAAAACCCCGCCAGGCGTGCAAAAGCCGCATAGTGAACATCTTCGTTATACTGCCGGTGGTCGTACTGCTGGCTGATAGTGATGTTTTCCATAACATGCTGTCCGTAAGTTATTTACATCTCAGCGCTGTGGGGCTGAGTCTCCCGCCGCACGCGATTCATGGCGTAATGGAATGCGCCCGATCACCGCAGCCCCAATAACCAGCAGACCCGCAACCAACCACAACCCGCTGCTAAAGCTACCTGTTCTGTCACGCAGGAAGCCGATACAAAGCGGGCTGACGGCTGAACCCATGTTGCCAAAGGCGTTAATCACCGCGATTGCCAACGCCCTTACCTGAAGGCTCATGGCGCTGTCGGGGGTAGTCCAGAAGATCGCCATCGCACTAAACGAGCCCATTGAGGCCATGACAATACCGCTCAGTTGAAACAGAGGATGGCTGGTCGCCGATGCTAACAACCATCCCGCTGCGGCAAACAGATATGGCAGCAGCGTATGCCAGCGGCGCTCCTGCAAACGGTCGGAGCGGCGGCTCCAAAAGACCATGGCTAAAATAGTGCATAGCTGGGGGATAGCGGCCAGCACGCCGATAACCGTATTGCTGCTGTGCTGGTTAAAGCTTTGCAGGATTTGCGGCGTCCATATGTTGATAGCGCTGAGGGTATTGGTAAGGCAAAAGTATGCCAGGGTATACATCAGCACCACTGGCGTCAGGACCTGGCGCCATAGAGACTGGGTGATTACCCCCACACTCGATTGACGATCCCGCCGCAGCATCTCTTCCAGCGCCAGCTTCTCTTGCACACTCAGCCAGCGCGCCTGTGCCGGGGTATCATCGAGAAAAAACCAGGTGATGCTCCCGAGAAAAACAGCCGGAAGCCCCTCCAGCAGAAACATCCACTGCCAGCCGTGCAGGTTCAGCCTGCCATCCAGCGCCAGGATAGAACCGGAAAGCAGAGAGCCCAGCATCATGGTTACAGGCATGGCAATCATAAACAGCGCATTGGCACGCGCCCGGTAGTGAAGCGGAAACCAGTGGGTGAGATACACCAGAATGCCGGGCAAAAAGCCTGCCTCGGTAATGCCGACCACCATACGCAGCAGATAAAGCGAATAGGCCCCGCTGGCAAACAGCGTGCAGGTTGAGGCAACACCCCAGAGCACCATAATGCTGGCGATCCAGCGCCGCGCACCAATAAGACCCAGCATCAGGTTGGCAGGAACCGCGCAGATCGCATAGGTAACATAAAATAGCGTGGCCGCCAGCCCGAACATGGTAGCGCTCAGACCGAGGTCTTTCCCCATGGTCAATCCGGCGAAGCCAATATTGATCCGGTCGAGGAACGAGAACACAAACAGCAGAAACAGAAACACAATCAGACGACGGAACAGTTTACGGACAGCCCGCTGTTCAGGTACGGACTGTGCCGCGCCGCTTTGTGGCTGGATAATCGCTGCCATCGCCCCTCCCTGGAGATTAATAACCGCCGTCAGGCGCGCTGATAACCGGCGCAGCCGGCGAGGTAAAGCGTGCGGCGAGCGCCTCTGCCGCACGAGCCAACAGCGTGGTATCGACGCCGACAGCCACGAACAGTGCGCCAAGCTCAAGGTAACGCTTAGCCATTATTTCATCAGCCGTCAGAATTCCCGGTGCTTTACCCGCCGCGCGGATTAGAACAATGGCTTTTTCAATCACTGCCTGCACTTCCGGGTGGCGCGGATTACCGGCAAAACCCATATCGGCACTGAGATCGGCCGGGCCGATAAACACACCATCAACGCCGTCCACGGCGAGGATCTGTGCCAGATTTTCCACGCCCTGGCGGGTTTCAATCTGAACCAGCAGGCAGATCTGCTCCCCGGCACGCTGGAGATAATCCCCAATACGGTTCCAGCGCGAGGCACGTGCCAGCGCACTGCCCACGCCGCGAATCCCCTGCGGTGGATAGTGGCACGCACGCACGGCGCTCTGGGCTTCCTGCGCGCTCTGGATCATCGGAATCAGCAAGGTCTGCGCGCCAATATCCAGCAGCTGCTTGATCAGCACCGCGTCATTCCACGCTGGCCGCACGACGGGATGGCTGCGATAGGGGGCAATGGCCTGTAACTGCCCGAGCACCGAGCGCAGATCGTTTGGCGCATGTTCGCCGTCAATCAGCAGCCAGTCGAAACCCGCGCCAGCCAACAGTTCGGCGCTGTAGCTGTTGGCCAGCCCCAGCCACAGCCCTGCCTGCGGCGTCTGCTGGATGAGTGCCTGTTTAAAGAGGTTGTTCATCATGACTCCTCAGATAAAGCGGCAACCGATGGCGCCGAGAGCCGCGTAATCAACATGAAAGGTATCCCCTCTGCGGGCGGCTACCGGACGGGTAAAGGAGCCACTGAGGATCACCTGCCCCACCTCCAGCTGCACATTGTGGTGAGAAAGTTTGTTCGCCAGCCATGCGACGCCGTTAGCGGGATGGTTAAGCACTGCGGCTGCCACACCGGACTCTTCAATCACGCCATTGCGGTACATCAGGGCGCTCACCCAGCGCAGATCGAGCGCATCTATTTTTACCGGGCGGCCGCCTATTACCACCCCCGCACTGGCGGCGTTATCGGAGATGGTGTCGAACACTTTGCGTGGCCGCTGCGTGTCCGGGTCGATGTTGTGGCAGCGGGCATCGATAATTTCCAGGGCCGGGATGACATAATCAGTAGCATTCAGCACATCAAACAGCGTGCAGTGTGGCCCGTGCAGCGGTTGCCCCAGCACAAAGGCCAGCTCCACCTCAACCCGCGGTACAATAAAACGGTCGAAGGGAATATCACTGCCCTCGGCGAAAAACATATCGTCAAGCAGTGCGCCATAATCCGGCTCATCGATTTGCGAGCTGGCCTGCATCGCCTTCGAAGTCAGACCAATTTTATGGCCTTTTAATCTCCGTCCGGCGGCGATTTTATGGCCGATCCAGCGCTGCTGAATGGCATAGGCATCATCCAGCGTGATTTCCGGGTAGGCCAGCGAGGGCTGGCGGATCTGCTGGCGATCTTTTTCTGCCCTGTCCAGTTCAGCCGCCAGCCGGTTAACGGCGCTTTGGTCTAACATACGAGACTCCTTCTCACTGCGGGTCGAACAATGTATGGACGTTATTCAGCTTAAAATTGAGCGTGGCGGGCAGCTCTTCCACCGCCAGCGACAGCGCCAGGTAGCGCTGCGCCATTAGCGGTGAAAAATGCTGTTTGATCTGCTCAAACAGCGCACTCATCACCGGCAGCAGTTGTTCAGCCGTGCGACCGTGACCAATTTTCAGCGTCATGTGCACAAAGGCGTAATCATGTTTGCCATCGGCCATTTGCCAGCAGTCCACCCAGTGCGCACGGCTGCGAATACCCGCCAGCGGGAACAGTCCGCTGGCGGCCAGATAGCGGTTTACCTGGATGAACAGCTGCGGCAATTCGGCCTGCTGGCGAATGTTGTCACTACACTCCACGATAAAATGTGGCATCTCACTCTCCCTGAATCAGGCCGTTAGCGGAAAAATGGCGTTAACCTGCCCGGTGCCGGAACTGGGAAACAGATCGGTGATAATTTCTGCCTTTTTCTGGTAGTGGTCCCAGCCCAGCAGCCCCATCAACATGACCGTGTCATGCATATTGCCCTCGCCGTAGCAGTAGTCAGCGTACTCCGGCAGCATGCGGCAGAACTCGGCAAATCGCCCTTCGCGCCACAGTTTCATCACCCGCTTATCCATCTGTTCATCAAACTCACGCGTCCAGGCGTTCATGCCCTCTTCCGCACGCCGATCGTCGATAAAACGGTGCGACAGCGAACCGCTGGCAAGCACTGCAACCGTGCCATCATATTTTTCCACCGCCCGCCGTACCGCCTCACCCAGACGGCGACTGTCGGCAAAGTCATGTACCGTGCAGAAAGCAGAGATCGACACCACCCTGAATTTGCGGTCGCTGTTCATATAACGCATCGGTACCAGCGTGCCGTACTCCAGCGTCAGGCTCTCAATGGCATGCGCCTGAGCGCGCACTCCCTGCTGCTTCGCTTCCTCAGCGATCATGTAGCCCAGCTCGGGATTGCCTTGATATTCGTAGGCCATATCCCGGATAAAGTGCGGGAGTTCGTGGCTGGTATAGACCCCTTCAAAGTGAGCGTTGCAATTGATGTGGTAGGCACTGTTAACCAGCCAGTGAGAATCAAACACCACCATCGTGTCGACCCCCAGCTCGCGGCAGCGGCGGCTGATTTCGTGATGGCCATTAATCGCCGCCTGACGGCAGCCGTGGTGTTTACCCGGCATCTCGGAGAGATACATTGACGGCACGTGGGTGATTTTGGCCGCCAGCGCAAGTTTTCCCATAATGAACTCCTTACACGCCCCATTTCGGGATCGGATGATCGCCAAATGAGATACAAACATTTTTCATTTCGGCGAACACTTCAAAGCTGTACTCACCCCCTTCCCTTCCGGTGCCTGAAGCCTTAATGCCGCCAAACGGCTGGCGCAGATCGCGCACGTTCTGGGTATTCACAAACACCATTCCGGCTTCAATGCCCCGTGCCAGCCGCATCACTTTGCTGATGTCCTGAGTCCAGATATAGGAAGCCAGGCCATATTCCACGTCATTCGCCAGACGCAGCCCTTCCGCCTCATCTTTGAATGGCAAAAGACAAGCGACCGGACCAAAAATCTCTTCCTGCGCCACGCGCATACGATTGTCTACGTCGGCCAGCACCGTTGGCCGCAGGAAATTTCCGCGTTTCAGGCCTGCGGGTCTATCCGGCCCACCTGCCAGCAGCTGCGCCCCCTCTTCAATTCCTAAGCGGATATAGCCGGAAACCTTTTCCCAGTGCTGCGGGCTGATCAGAGAACCAACCTGGGTTTGAGGGTCACCAGGATCGCCAACGCGCAGCCGGTTAGCGCGCTCAGCGAAACGCCGAACAAATTCGGGATAGATACTTTGCTGGATAAAAATGCGCGAACCGGCGGTACAGCGTTCGCCGTTAAGCGAGAAGATGGTGAACAGCGCCGCATCCATTGCACGCTCGATGTCAGCATCTTCGAAGATTAACACCGGCGATTTCCCTCCCAGCTCCATCGAATATTTCTTCAATCCGGCATTTTTCATTATGTTGCGCCCGGTGGCGGTGCCACCGGTGAATGAGACGGCGCGCACATCGTGATGGCGCACCAGCGCATCCCCGGCCGTAGCACCATAGCCCTGTACGACGTTTAGTACTCCGGCCGGAATACCGGCCTCCAGCGCCAGCTCGCCAAGCCGATCGGCACTGAGCGGTGACAGCTCGGACATTTTCAGGATGGCGGTATTGCCCAGCGCCAGGCAGGGTGCCACTTTCCAGGTAGCCGTCATAAACGGCACGTTCCACGGCGACACCAGCGCGCAGACTCCCACTGGCTGCACCAGGGTATAGTTCAGCATTTTGTCGTCCACCGGATAGCTGCGTCCGTTCATCTGCTGGCAGATTTCCGCAAAAAATTCAAAATTGTGTGAGGCCCGCGGGATCAGTACGTTGCGCGTCTGGTGGATCGGTAAACCGGTATCGGCAGTTTCCAGTTCAGCAATCTGCGGCACGTTGCGGTCAATCAGTTCTCCCAGACGGCGCATCAGCCGCGCCCGCTCTTTCATAGGCGTACCTGCCCATTTCGGAAAAGCGATTTTTGCTGCTGCAACGGCCTGTTCAATCTCCTGTTCGCCGCCGGAGGCAACCTCGGCCAGCACCTCACCGGTCGCCGGGTTGCAGGTGGTAAAGTAATCGTCGCTGGCGACATTTTTGCCGTTAATCCAGTGGTTAACTTTTTTCATGCAGGCTGTCCTCAAACTGTTTTTCACTGATAATCCGGTTGGTTAAACGCCCGACACCTTCGATTTCTACCACCACTTCATCGCCGGGTTTCACGTCTGACAGACCTTTGGGCGTACCCGTGGCGATCATGTCGCCCGCCTGTAACGTCATAAACTCGCTGAGCCAGCAGATCAGAAACGGGATATCAAACACCATATTGCGGGTATTACCGCTCTGGCGCAGCTCGCCGTTAACGGAGGTTTTCAGCCGTAAATCATGGGGATTGTGCAGGGAAGACGAGGGGGTAATTACTGCCCGCAGCGGGGTCAGCGCATCGCGGCTTTTTACCCGCAGGTTCGGGCGATAGTAGTTTTCCAGAAAGTCGCGTATCGCATAGTCGTTACACAGCGTATAGCCAGCGACATACTCCATTGCACTTTCACGGCTGACCTGCCGGGCCGTTTTGCCAATCACCACCACCAGTTCAGCTTCATAATGCATGTAGCCAACGTTATCTGGCCGCACCGACACGCTGTGGTCGCCGGTCAGCGTATTCGCTGCCTTGATAAAAACCAGCGGCTCCTGCGGCGCGTTAAAATCCAGTTCACTGGCATGGTCGGCATAATTCAGCCCGAGAGCGAAAAGGGTGGGCGAGGCTTCGGGCTGCAGGATGGGTTCTGCATCCTCGACATACGCGTTACTCAGCGTGGGTAAACCCGCCGCTTTCACCGTTACCACATCGCCTGGCTGAATAGCCACCCGCTGTTGTGGCGTACCCAGCAGGATGACATCACCCGGTTGCAGGGTGGCGAACTCACTGAGCGCAGCGATCAACTCTTCAGCACTACGCAGCAGGTCGGCGGTATTCCAGCAATCCTTCACCTCGCCGTTAATTTCCGTCAGGATTTCCAATGCACCGATATTGCGCACCTGCGCTATCTCACCAATCGGGCAAAAACCATCCCGGCATTTGGCGCGGATCGCCGGGCGGTAAAAACTCTCCTCCGCCAGGCTGAGCTCGTTGGCGAGCGCGTAGCCTGCAATGTAGTCTGGCGCCTGCTCTGCACTGACTTTGCGCGCGGTTTTACCGACGATCGCCGCCACGGTAGCCCCGCTGTATACCGTTTCCTGAGCGAGCCCGATCGCATCGCCATTCACCCGCCATGTGTTACGCGGCTTAATAAACCAGACAGGGGTTTGAGGTGGGGTTTGATAAGGCGGCAGACGAAAGCATTCTTCCCAGTCTGTGGTCTGCGACTGATGATTCAGCGCCACCGCAAAAACAGTTCTTTTCATCTTCACTCCCTCAAACAGAACAGTTCATTAACATGTTAATGAAATCATAGTTACGCGCTAATTTTACGGGAATCAACCCTGTTTATTTGAGTTGTGACATGACTAACAAAAAACCATTTTATGTATAAATAACTTATTTATCATTATTTTGATTAGTACATCGAGTTAAATGAAAAGTACCCAATTGCCGTAATATCCCTCTGCATGTAAACAGTGTTAGTATTAATGAAATACCCAAAAAGCTTGTGAAAAATATGCATGAATCATTGACTATTGCCCTGCTTCAGGCACGGGAAAAGGCGATGGGATACTTCCGCCCGATACTTCATCGTTATGGCCTTACCGAGCCACAATGGCGGGTTGTGCGTATCCTTGCAGAGGTCCATATGCTGGATTTTCATCAGCTGGCGCAGCAGGCCTGCATCCTGCGACCCAGTCTGACCGGTATCCTCACCCGCCTTGAACGCGACGGAATGGTATCGCGCCTGAAGCCAGTGAACGACCAGCGCAAACTGGTGGCAGCATTAACCCCGGCAGGCCTGAGCCTGTATCATCAGGCGCGCCGCGAGATCGACGCCGGATATAGCCAGATTGAGCAACAGTTCAACAGCGAGAAACTGGCGCAGTTACAGCGTCTGCTGGAGGAGTTTAATCAGTTATCCCCGCCATCAGCTGAGGCAGTAACGGAAACAGGCTAAGCAGCGGACCCGGCGTTTCACCTGCGGGCTTTCCGCTCGGGCAAGAGAGGTAGCGTTCAAATCAGGAAGATCGAACGAGATTTTGAAGGGTAAAAAAAACGCCGCTGACTGAGCAGCGGCGTTTTTGAATTGCACAACTTAATGATAGCTAATCGTGGTGCCATACAGGCTGTTCGCGCCAGAGGCCGAAGCGGTACGCAAGGCTCTGGTTACGGGTGCGGCCTGCTTTCCCGACAGCTGCACATCCAGCGACACCAGCGTGGTACTGCCGGTCACATAGCTGCTGGTTGTCAGCGGCTGAACGGTAATGACTCTACCCTCAGAAAGTGCTGCCAGGCTGGCACCCGATATCGTGCTCAGGATGACGGCAACAAGGGCTAATTTACGGCCTTTCATAATCCCCCCTTGATGCTCATTCAACGTTTTCATTGTTACTGGTAGATCACCGCAGTACCGTTCAATTTGTTATCACCTGATGCTGAGGTGATACGGAATGATTTGGCACCGGCCTGATCCGCTTTAGCGGAAAGCTGAGCTTCTAGTGAAGAAAGATTGGTTGCGCCGCTGGCAGAAATCACGCCAACCTGCTGCTGTTGAACCGGCTCGTTGTTGACCAGGTCAGCAGCGAAACCAGCGAAAGATACGGAAGTCAGAGCGATAGCGGCCAGAGCCATTTTGATGTTTTTCATGATGATTTCTCTTAAGTAATTTAGGTTGTCTGATGTTGCCGTCGTCAATTAGTTAACGATCGATAGGTAAATACTAAGCGCCTTGTTGACCTGCGTCAAAGACAATTTATTAATGATCGATAATTTAATAGTTAACACATTGAATTTATTTATTTTAAAGTTAGGATTTCCTCTTAGGAACATCCCTATAAACCAGACAACAATCTCGCTCGACAAGCGCGATCATTATTTTTATACTGATTGATAATTTATTCGATAATGCGGTATTGCGTAAGTGAGGAATGATGACTACTGAGCAGGACGCAGGGACACGTAAAAGCCGGGGACGGCCAAAGACTTTCAATCGCGAAGCCGCGCTGGACAAAGCGCTTGAGCTGTTCTGGCGTCACGGTTATGAAGGCACTTCTCTCGCGGATTTAGTCGAGGCAACGGGAGCCAAAGCGCCCACGCTGTATGCAGAATTTACCAACAAAGAGGGTATGTTCCGCGCGGCTGTGGACCGTTATACAGAGAAATTCGCCCGACAGAATGAAGCAGCGCTCGCCTGCCCGGAAAGCTGCGTCGCCAGCGGCATTGAGAACTACTTCCGCTCAACCGCTTCCTGCTTTACCGATGGCAAGAAACCGGGCGGCTGCTTCTTTATCTGCACCTCCAGCGGGCTGTCGGCAGACTCCAGCGAAGTGGCCGAGATGCTGCGCCACCGTCATAATAATCAGGAAAGTAATCTGCTGGAGTTTCTGCAGCTACGCCAAAAGGCAGGTGAACTGGATGAGCGCACCAACATTCGTGCGCTGGCGGCTTTTCTTGGCTGTCTGCTGCAGGGCATGTCGGTACGCGCCCGCGAAGGCGCGACCAGGGCGGAGCTGGACGAGCTGATTGATACGCTGATGAAGCAGTGGCCGGCGCTGAGCAAGCTGGGCTGCTGCTGAGAGCGGAAGGTGAATACCTTCCGTTTTTTTTTATCAGATGCGCCGTGAAACCCCGCCCTTCTGGAGTGCTCCCACCCCGCTAACCGATATCATCGTTACTCCGGTTAAAGTTGCGCTACCGGAGAGTGTATCGTTGCAGCAAAGAGGTGACGAATGCTTAAAAAAGATAAGGTTAGAAGATATACGGGGAAGTGACGGGCGGTTACTTTTCTGACGCGAATTCAACAATCAGCGTGCCGCAATCAAGCATTCCGAACTGCTCCTTGTCTGGATAGCGATTATCGTAGAACGGGACGAACCAGGAGTCCTCTCCCTTATGCAAATCCCAATCAACAAAGCCAATACCGGCTTCATTAGCCGCCCGTTGCGCTGACGGCCAGTCACTCCAATTATTCTCTTTATGCAGCACAGCCTGAAGCACGCGCATTTTCGCCTGCTCGGGTGTATAGGCAACGCATTCAGCAAGGTTTTCATCACTGTATGCATAGGCCCCTGTGCGTATATAAATAAATAAAAGAACAACCGACACCATCATCGTCAGAATGATAAGTATTACTATGAGTAAACGGTAATAAAACTTAACCATAAGCCACCTTGATATTTTTAAAATCACTCATTGGAATAAAGTTTTACATATGAATACAACTGACAAACAATTTTATTAAAAATAAAAATATTATTCATCATAAAGATCCAGACGCCCCCACAATTCGCCCTAAAGTTATACGATTTTCTCTATAAGGTAAATGAAAAATATTACACAGGATATTACCCTGTAATAATGGAGGTACATAATGAGTGAAGGAACAATGGTAGTTACCGCTCCTGTGGTTTCTGCGGGCGGTACTGGAGGCTATGGCGGTTTTAACCCTGGCGGTACGACCTCCGTTCCACCGGGACAAGCTCAGGCTATGGCTATTATGCAGATTTCCAACGGTGGGGCTTTTGATCCATTGCGCGGTAAGGAACTGGCTAAAAAGGGAGATTTGAAAGGGCTTCTGGCCTGGTGTCGGGAAATGATATTTTTTGACCAAGGCTATCCAGGTCCAAACTCTGCAATGGCCTATATGGGGCAGACTGCAGACTGGAAAAATTTTCAGATCAGTGACATGAATGACAGGTTAAGCGGTGGACCATACAGCGTGGTATCCGCTTTAGCCAATTTTCTATGGGGGAATGGTCGAACGATGGATACCGAAATTGGAAGCCTGGGCCTCAATTTAACACCGGATAGAATAAAGGATTTCGACAATGAAATAATGGCAATGAGTGCTCCTGGAGTGTACAACTTTAATTATAAATTCTCTTATGACACTGGTCTCGACAACATTTCAGCAGGTCTTTATCTTGGTTACATAAATTTGAGAATGGAAGGAAAATTTACTCGCAAGGAATCTGGTGAGTGGTTATTTGTTGGTAATATTCGGAGTTTTCAAGATACTTACGATTTTAATCCCAGCACCCATCGGTCACGCATTGGTGAAGCATTGACTACCATTGGCAACTTTTTGGGAAAAACGTTCAATGGGAAGGATTACAAAATCAATATAAATGGCCAACTTACGAATATAAAATTATCTGGTCACTGACCAATACTAAAAAGGGCTCCATAAAAGAAGCCCTATGATCCGAATAATAATAATCTTTAAATCAGTTATTAACCGGGATCACCGCGCCTTTGTACTTGGTGCGGATCCAGTCCTGAATCGCTTTAGAGTGCAGCACGTTAACCAGCGCCACGATATCCGGCTTCTTCTCGTCTCCGCGATGCACGGTAATGATATTGGCGTAAGGATTGTTCTCACCACTCTCCACCGCAATCGGGCCTTTCACCGGATCGAGTCCGGCATCAATTGCGTAGTTCGCGTTAATCACCACCGCATCGCCTTCGTCGTTGTTGTACATCTGCGGCAGCAGCGCGCCTTCAACGTTGGCGAGGAACTTCAGGTGTTTCGGGTTCTCAACGATATCGCTGATGCGCGCATCAACCTTACTGACGCCCGGCTTGAGTTTGATCACGCCCGCTTTCTCGAAGATGGAAAGAATTCGCCCCTCTTCCGCCACCGCATCACGCATGATCACTTTGCCATTTTCAGGCAGATCCTTCAGCGATTTGTATTTCTTCGAGTAAATACCAATCGGCTCGATATGGATTGCCCCGGCGCTGACAAAATCATAGCTCTTATCATCAGCATGGTCTTTCAGCACGCTGTTCAGATAGGGAATGTGCTGGAAGTAGTTGGCGTCGATATCACGACTCGCCAGCGCGGTGTTTGGCAGGATGTAATCCTGGAACGGTTTGATTTCCAGATCGATGCCCTGCTTCGCCAGAATCGGCTTGGCCTGCTCCAGAATTTCAGCGTGCGGCACGTTAGAGGCGCCAACGATCAGCGTATCCGCCCATGCACTCAAACTCAGCGCACCCAGAGTTGCTGCAGCCAGCAGCGTCAGTGTTTTTTTCATTTTGTTTTCCTAAAAAGTTATCGTTTATCGAGCCGTGTTGTAATGACATCACCTAAGAACTGGATGATAAAAACGATCACCAGAATCATGAGCGTCGCCACAAGCGTGACATCACTGTGGTTGCGCTGAAAACCTTCCAGATACGCGAGATTGCCAAGGCCACCCGCGCCGATCACGCCCGCCATCGCGCTGTAGCTCACCAGCGCAATCAGCGTCACCGTAATTCCTGACACCAGCGCCGGGGAGGACTCCGCCAGCAGAACGCGGAAAATCAGAGTGCTGAGGCGCGCGCCCATCGAACGGGAAGCCTCGATCACGCCCTTGTCTACCTCACGCAACCCAATCTCGACCAGGCGGGCGTAAAATGGGGCAGCACCGACAATCAGCGCCGGAAGTGCCGCATCGGCACCCAGAATGGTGCCAATCAGCGTTTTGGTGAACGGGATTAGCAGCACAATCAGGATGATGAACGGGATAGAGCGGAAGACATTAACCAGCAGGGAGATCGTCGAGTAAACCGCACGGTTCTGGAACAGCCCGCCGCGCGCGGTAAGGAACAGCGCCAGCCCGAGCAAAATCCCCAGCACAAAAGTTGCCACGCCGGACAGCGCGGTCATATACAGCGTTTCAACGGTGGCGGACCACAGTGCGTCCAGCTTCAGATGAGGAAACAGGGTCTCAAACATTTTTTACCACCTCGGTCGTGATTGCGTGGGCGTGCAGGTCCGCCAGGATATTTTCCAGCTGGGTGCTGCTGGCCGGGACCTGCAACCACAGTTCGCCAAAGGTTCCGTTGGTGGTTTGCGTCATTTTTCCATGCAGAATATTGAAAGGTAGTGCGTATTTCAGCGTCAGTTCACCGACGATCGGCTGCTGCGTGCTCAGCCCGACAAAGGTCAGCTTCAGCACTTCACCTTCGGTGGGATTGACCAGCGCCAGGTTAAAGGGTGTGTTCGCACTGCTGTATTCAGTGGTCTGCTTAACGAACTGGCGGGTGATTGGCTGCTGCGGGCGGGTAAATACCGACAGCACCTCGCCCTCTTCCACGATGCGCCCGGCTTCCATCACCGCCACGCGATGGCAGATTTTGCGGACGACATGCATTTCGTGAGTGATCAGCACGATGGTGAGCCTCAGCTGACGGTTGATATCCAGCAGCAGCTCAAGAATGGCGTCGGTGGTCTGTGGATCGAGAGCCGACGTTGCCTCGTCACACAGCAAAACATCCGGGCTGTTAGCCAGCGCGCGAGCAATTCCGACGCGCTGTTTCTGCCCGCCGCTCAGCTGGGACGGATACGCGTGTTCTTTGCCGCTCAGCCCGACCAGGGCTATCAGTTCCTGCACCCGTCGCTGGATCGCTGCTTTCGGCGCACCGGCAATCTGCAGTGAGAAAGCGATGTTTTCACTGACGGTACGCGACCACAGCAGATTGAAATGCTGGAAGATCATGCTGATTTTTAAGCGTGCCTGACGCAGCGTTTCACCACTGGCCTCGGCAATATCCTGCCCGGCGACGGTCACGCTACCGGAGGTTGGCTTCTCAAGACCATTCAGCAGGCGGATCAGGGTGCTTTTCCCTGCCCCGCTGTAACCGATAATGCCGTAAATCTGCCCCTGCTCAACCTGCAGGCTGACATCATCAACGGCGGTTACCGGGCCGGACCGGGCGTTAAATATTTTAGTAACGTTGCGCAAAACTATCATCTGATGCCTGTTTTCTGCCGTTTTATCAGCAAAATATGCTGATTAATTAAACTGATTATTTTTAATGCATTATTGGTAGCACTAATTGCCAAGTGATATTAATCAGGCCAGGATTTATTGGAAACGACCGAAAAAACATGGCTTATAACCAAAAGAAATATCTGAGGAACAATCTAAAGCTTGTCGGGAGGGGTTTCAGGCCAGCAGCGTCTACAGTTAAACCTCTATATCAACGTTAACTAAGCCCTGAACCCATGCGTATTTCATTGCAACATTATTTGCACGCCCGCCTGCGGCTGATCGTATCCATCACCGCCGGTCTGCTATGTTTCTTCCTTCTTCCTGCTCAGCTGGGTTTGCTTCAGCGGCTGCTGATCGGCTGGAACGTGCTGGCGTGGCTGTATCTGTTTTTCTTGTGGTTACGCATGCTGCGTACGCCGAATAAAGATATTCCGCATATCGCGAAAATTGAGGATGAGAGCGCCACGCTGGTGTTGAGCATGGTGACGCTCACCTGCCTGGTCAGTATTGTGGCGATTCTGCTGGAGCTGACCACGCTAAAAGCACTGCATGGCACCCCGCGCGTGCTGCACCTGCTGCTGACCGCCGCCACGCTGGTCGTGTCATGGGCGCTGCTGCCCACCTCTTTTGCCATGCATTACGCCCATCATCACTACTTACATCGAACGGCCAAGGTCACGCCGATGATTTTTCCTGAAAAGCCCGCCGAGCCGGGATACTGGGATTTTATCTACTTCTCCTTCACCATCGCCGTGGCGGCACAAACCGCCGACGTGGCAACTGGCACCACCGATATGCGACAGATCGCGCTGCTGCAGTCGGTGATTTCATTTGTGTTTAATCTGGCAATTCTGGGGCTGTCGGTGAACGTCGGGGCGGGGTTGCTGAGTTAGGGGTAATAAAATCATCTGCCTCAACGGGGAGGCAGACTTTAACAAGTTACAACACGCTGGCGAGAAATTCGCGCAGGCGCGGATGTTGCGGATTGTCCAGTAATGTGCGCGCATCGCCGCTTTCCACTACTGTTCCGTTATCCATAAACACGATGTTATCCGCCACTTCGCGGGCGAACCCAATTTCGTGGGTGACCACCACCATGGTGATACCGGAATGTGCCAGCTGCTTCATCACCTGCAGTACTTCACCCACCAGTTCAGGGTCCAGCGCCGAGGTCGGCTCATCGAACAGCATCACTTCCGGCTCCATTGCCAGCGCCCGGGCAATCGCCACGCGTTGCTGCTGGCCGCCGGACAGTTCGCGCGGCCACGCCTGCGCCCGGTGCGCCAGCCCGACCTGCTCCAGTAATTTCAGCGCGCGGGCTTCCACCACGGCACGCTTCTCACCACGAATGCGCAGCGGCGCATCGCTGATATTCTGCAGCACGGTACGGTGCGGAAACAGATTGAACTGCTGGAACACCATGCCGATGCGCTGACGCTGCGCGGCAACGCGTTTCTCCGGCAGCTCCACTAAATGCTGCCCCTTGCGGCGGTAGCCAATCATCGATTGCCCCACGAGGATGGTGCCGGCATCAAGTTTTTCCAGGTGGTTAATACAGCGCAGCAGCGTTGATTTCCCGGAGCCGGAAGGCCCGAGGATTACCGTCACCGAACCGGCGGCAATATCCATACTGATATCGCGCAGTACCGTTTTGCCGGAAAATTGTTTATGAATGCCGCGCAGGCTGATCGATTCACTCATGATTCCTGCTCCTGTTGCTGCGGCAGGCGGCGAAACCAGCTGCGTTTCGCCGGGCTGTTACCGCGGCTGAACCACGCTTCAACATAATGCTGGCCAATGGACAGTACTGAGGTCATCAGCAAATACCAGGCGGTGGCAACCAGCAGCAGCGGGATCACCTCGTAGGTACGCTGATAGATAATCTGTGCCGAATAGAGCACGTCCTGCAGCGCAATCACCGAAACCACAGCGGTGGTTTTCAGCTGACCGATCACTTCATTACCTGCCGGGGGCAGAATGGTGCGCATCGCCTGCGGCAGCACGGTCTGGCGGAAAATCTGGCCGGGACGATAGCCTAACGCTTTCGCCGCCTCCAGCTGGCCCGGATTAACGCTCTGTATCCCGGCACGGATAATCTCCGCCGCATAGGCCGACTGGTGCATCACCAGCGCAATCACCGCCGCGCTGAACGGGCTGATAATCTCGTTGGTGGTGGCATGCCAGACCTCGCCGATAAACGGCAGCGACAGGGTTAACTTCGGATAGAGCGCAGCGATGTTGTACCAGAGGAACAGCTGGACCAGCATCGGCACCGCACGGAAGAACCAGGTATAGGCCCAGCTCACCCCGACCAGCACTGGATTGGCCGACAGGCGCATCAGCGCCAGCAGCGTTCCCCCGGCAAAGCCGAACAGCACGGAGATCGCCGTCAGCTTGATGGTCATTATCACGCCGTTGAGGATCGAGGCTTCCGTCAGATTCTGCGCCACCACGTCCCACTCGAAGCGCGGATTGCTGACCACCGATGACCCCATCAGCACCACCAACAGCAGCACGATCAGCGCGCTAAACCAGCGCCCGTAATGGCGGTGACCGACAATGCGCAGCCCGGCGCCTGAGTCGTCAGGCCGCACACTCATTTGGCAATCTCTTCATTCAGGCCCGCTGTTTTCACCGCGCCGAAGCCAATTTCCCATTTATCGAGGATCTGCTGATAGGTACCATCTTTGATAAGTGAGTTCAATGCGGCCTGAATCGGCTTCTCCAGCGGCGACTGTTTTGGCAGAGCGATAGAGACGATGGTGTCCTCAATGGTGATTTCACCCGCTAATGCCAGCGGCTTAACGTGGCTGGCCTGGTAGCGCAGGCCTTCATACGGACCAAAAAACATCGGCACGCGACCGCTGATTACTGCCTGCACGCCCGCCGGACGATCCGGGAATACCGGGATAGTTATCGCTGGTTTTTTATCGGCAATACAGGCTTCGCTGGCGGTTTGCAGGCGGGTGATCTGCGACGTACCTGCTCCCGCGCCCACGGTCTTGCCACACAGCTCGGCGAAGGTGTTGACTGGCCCCAGCTCCGCATCTTTACGGGCGACCAGCGCCAGTTTAGATGCGTTGTAGTAGCCAACAAAATCAACCTGCTGCAGACGCTTCTTATTGGCATCGATATTAGACGCGGCCAGATCGTAACGACCAGATTTCAGACCAGGGATAATGTTGTCAAAGCCCCCGGTATCACGCCAGTGCACGGCCACACCGAGGCGGTCAGCAACCGCGCTGACAATATCAATCTCGCGCCCGGCCAGGGTTTTATTATCCGCCTGGTAAAAAGTAGTAGGCGGCGTGTTGGGGTTGGTTCCCGCCACAATATAGCCCCTCTTCAGAATATCTTCCGGCAGCGTAGCGTGCAGCGCCGCATCGGCCTTCGGCTTCACGCTGCTGGCAAAGGCAACATCCTGATCGGCGGCCAGGACGGCGGTGATTGGAGTCAGCGCCATTACGGCGGCAGTCAGTGCAATGTGTTTCATCAGTTACCCCTCAGTTGCCAGTGCAGGCACGGCAGCAAAATTTTCATCGATGGACGGCAGCCCCAGGTTTTCACGCAGAGTGCTGTAATGATATTCGCTGCGGAACAGGCCACGGCGCTGCAGCTCAGGCACCACCAGTTCGACAAACAGCTCCAGCTGATTTGGCAGCACCGCTGGCATGATGTTGAAACCGTCCGCCCCGTCCTGTTCCAGCCACTGCTGGAAGTCATCGGCGATATCTTCGGCGGTGCCCACAATCACCCGGTGACCGCGGGAACCGGCCGCCACGGCTGCCAGCTGGCGCAGGGTGAGGTTTTCACGCGCGGCGAGGTCGGTCAGCAGCTTGACGCGGCTCTGCCCGCCTTCCGTACCGCCAATCTCCGGCACCGGCCCATCCAGCGGATAAGCGGTCATATCCACGCCAAAGCGCGCGGACAGCTGTTCAATACCGTTATCGATATCCACCAGTTCATTCAGCTGGTTCCAGGTTTCCTGCGCCTCCGCACGCGTGCGCCCGACAATCGGCATCACGCCCGGCAGGATCAGCAAATGATCCGGCTGGCGACCAGCATCGCGCACAAACTGTTTCTGGCTGCGGTAGAACGCCTGCCCCTCTTCCAGTGAGGCCGCTGCGGTAAACACCACTTCAGCAGTTTCCGCCGCCAGTTTCTGACCGGCCGGGGAAGATCCGGCTTCAATAATCACCGGACGCCCCTGCGGGGAACGGGCGATGTTCAGCGGTCCCTGCACCTGGAAATATTTACCTTTGTGGTTGGCAGCGTGAATCTTCCCTTCGTCAGAGTAACGACCGCTCTCTTTTTCGCGCACGATTGCGCCCTCTTCCCAACCGTTCCACAGTTTAAAGGTCACATCGAGGAACTCGCGCGCCACATCGTAGCGTTCGGCGTGGGAAGGCAGATCTTCACGGCTGAAATTGCGCGCGGCATCAGCAGAGAATGAGGTCACCACGTTCCACGCACCGCGGCCACGGCTGATATGGTCGACCGATGACAGCGCGCGCGCCAGGTGGAACGGCTGATCGAAAGTGGTAGAGGCCGTCGCCGCCAGACCAATATATTTAGTCTGCACCGCCAACGCGGAAAGCAGCGTCAGAGGCTCCAGGCGTGACATAGTGGAAGGGAGGCGGTGAACGCTCGTTGCCAGCGCATCGCCAACGAAGAACATATCAAACAGGCCTTCTTCGCCTTTTTTGGCGATCCAGGTAAACCATTCGACATCGGTCGGAGAGCCTTTCGCCCCCTCAGCACGCCAGCCGCCCACGTGGTGGCCCAGCGCCTGAACAAACAGGCCGAGACGCAGCTGGCGCGGTGAGGTTTTCTGCACAGACATGGGAGATCCTTTCGTTATTGGCTAATCAGGAAAATAAGACGCTGCAGCGCGGCGCTATCCGCCAGGCATGCATCGTTGAAAATGGTTTGTGCCTGAGCGGCAGGCAGAGCTGCCAGACTGTTGCGCAGCTTGGCCTCGACGTCAGTGAGCGCTGCGGCGGTTTCACGGCGCGTAACACAGTGGCTGAGCGAGCTGCCGTTGCGCAGATAAAGCGTGACGCGATGGAAACGACGATCGGGATCGAGCTCATCCGCAGGCGCACTCGGGTCGGGATGGCGGCTGACGCGCGCGGCGAGTTCAGCAATCACGTCGTCAACCGGCGCTTCACTGTAATTTTCCAGCGCAACGCTGCCGTTCAGCAGCGCATCGGCAATCACGTATTCGAGGCTGAAACGCGCTTCAACGCCGTTACGCGGCGCGGTGATATTCGGTGCGGTATCGGCGCCTGGTGGAAAGCTGACTTCAATCCGTTCAACGTCAGACAATTTCGCGTTCGTCAGCAACTGCTCACGCAGGATGAATGCGGCTTCGGCCGCGCTGTGGGTGCCACCACAGGTCGGGTAGCGTTTAAACTCCAGGCCCGGTGAAACAATGCGCCACGGGGATCCCCACTCATGTAGCAAGTCAGCCGGCTGTCCGGCACCAAAGCCCAGCGCCTGCAGGAAGCTCTCCAAAACACCGCTGCTCTGCCCGGCGAAACCCGCCTGAGCCAGCTGTACGCTGTTGACCGCGCTGCGGGCGGCCAGCCCGGCATGCAGAGGTTTAGCCGCTGAACCAAACTGGCTGCGTAAACCGGAGGCCTGAGTCGCCGCCAGCCCGATGGCCACCTGCGTTTCGGCGTTACTGAGCTGCAATAACCGGCAGGCTGCGCCAGTGGCAGCAAGGGTTCCAAGCGTGGCAGTGCTGTGGAATCCGGCCGAATAGTGGCGCGTGCCGATGGCTTTCCCTAACCGGCCTGCCAGTTCTACCCCGACAACATAAGCATCGAGGAAATCCTCCACGCTTTGCGCTTTACGCGTAGTACTCAGCGCCAGCAGTGAGGAGAGCACCACAGTAGTGGGGTGGCCGCGGAAATTAGCGTGATAATCATCGAAATCCAGAGAATGACTGAGATAGCCGAGCTGCAGCGCCAGGTTTTCCAGCGAATGTTCAGCCGGGAATACGCGAAATATTGCGTCCAGGCCGCTTTCCAGTACGCTTCCGTGCAGTACAGGAAACAGACAGGCGAAGTAATCCATGACGCCAGCACGGGCATTATGCCGCTCAGTCGCGCCAGGATTGATGCTGGATAGCGTTTCTGCCAGCCGTGCAGTGAGAGAAATGTTCAAAAGACACCTTTTTTGATAAGGTATTGACATAAATCAATACGTTATAAATTACGGTTATTTTCTTTTGTTCGCAGTTGAGGGGCCAATATCCAACGGTTATAGGCCATTCCGAAATAAACTAAGCAGAATGATAATTCGCACTATCTTTTCTCAGGAAAACGGTATCTGCCACATTGAGACGCTGCTGCGCGCCTGCGCTGCGCTGGAGCTAAAGTTGGATATCAGCCCGCTGGAAAACACTCGCAAGCAGGATGAGGGAACCTGGTAATGACCGATCAGCGGCTTTACTGCTTTATGAACGATCTTCCGCTTGGCGAACTGACGCGAAACAATGGCAGGCTGTCGTTCCAGTACGATCCCCGCTGGCTCCAGTCGCCTCGAGGACAGGCCCTGTCCGCCAGCCTGCCGCCGCAAAGCCTGACCAACGCACTGACTCTAACCCCGCCAGAGTTTGATCGTCAGGTTGGGGAAGTTATCCAGCGCGGCACGCACGAAGCGCTGGCAAAATATCAGCGGCTGGCGGGTAAAGGCTAAAAACGCATTGACCTGCCGTTGCAAAAAGCTAAGGTTAATCCCATATCAATAGCCAATATGCAGGAAAACCCCTGAAGGAGTTAAACATGGCGACAGAATACGCAACTATTGGCGGAGGCTGCTTCTGGTGCACTGAAGCAGTCTTCAAACAGATTGACGGCGTGGAATCGGTCGAGAGCGGCTACATCGGCGGCCACACCGAAAACCCAACCTACAAGCAGGTTTGCAATGGGGACACCGGCCACGCTGAAGCTATCCGTATTGGCTTCAACCCTGACAAAGTCAGCTATGGCGACCTGCTGGATATCAGCTTTGCCACTCACGATCCCACCCAGCTGAACCGCCAGGGTAATGATATCGGGACGCAGTACCGCTCAGCGCTGTTCCCGGCAGATGCTGCACAGCTTGCTGAAGCGAAAGCGGCGATTGCGCGCGCGCAGACTGAACACGCCGATCCGGTTGTGACCACCATCGAAACCGATGCGAAATGGTGGCCGGCAGAAGATTACCACCAGGATTACTGGGCGGGTGAAGGTCAGGAAAACCGTTACTGCCTGGCAGTGATCCCACCGAAGCTGCAGAAGCTACGCAAAAAGTTTGCGGCGAAAACCATCAGCGGCTAATCATCGCTCTGCGCCAGCCGATGTGTGCTGGCGCGCTTTGCCGCCCTAAGTGCCACCACTACGGCAAGCAACGATCCCGCGGCCAGTCCTATCATAACCCGCTGAAAACCGCCTTCGGCACCGCCTGCCTGATAGATTTGTGCAGCAATGGCCAACCCAAGTGCGCCGCCGAGATTATGCAGCGTCCAGGAAATCCCAATCCCCTGCGCATGCATTGACGCAGGCAAAGCGCCAAGCGCCGCATTAACCGAAGGCCCGAGGATCGCACCCCATCCGGCCCCCATCAGTATAAATGCAGCGAAAACAGTAGTTATAGGAATATTGCCAAAGCTCTGTAGCATCGCTGACAGTGACAGCGCGATGAATCCTGCCGCCATCACAGGCCAGGGAGTGAAGCGGTCGGCAGCGTGGCCTGCAATCGGTGAAACCACCGCCATCACCAGCGTCACCGGCAGCAGCATCAGGCCGATCCGGGCATCACTGGGTTGAAAGACTGCAACCAGCTTGAGTGGGATCAGCATGAATGCGCTGCAATAAAATATCGCCAGCAGCACCGATAACATGCAGGCAGCCGCAAAGTCCTTATTGCGCAGCATACGCAAATCAATTAGCGGCTGGATCGTGCGCTTTTCTAAGGTGAGGAAAACCCGCAGAAACAGCAGCGGTATCAGCCCGGCATTCATCATTAACCAGCCTGAAATATCGAGTCGAACCTGCACATTCCTTGAGGACGTCGGGATGGCGCCCATGCAGTATATAAAACTGACCAGCATTAGCGGCACATTGATCAAAAAAACCGATCGCCAGCCTAACCAGCTGACCAGAATACCTCCGGCTATCGGCCCCAGAGCCAATCCTAAACCATTAGCAGCAAACAGCATGCCCAGCGCCCTGCCCCGCCCTGCAGACGGCATAACACTGACCAGTATGCTCGCGCTGACGGTATACAGCACTGCACACCCTGTTCCCTGTAACAAACGGCAGAAGTTCATCACTGTCAGATTGACCGCCAGCCCCGCTCCCAACGAGGCGACGCCAAACAGCAACATACCGCCGAACAGTACATGCTTAGCGCCAAAGCGCTCAGCCAGACGGGCTGACATTACCATGCAGCAGCACAGCGCCATCACAAATAGCGTCATCGACCACTGCATGGCAACCACGTCGCGACTGAAGTAGCGCTGCAGCGCTGGCAACGCGGTATTCACGATGGTGAAATCCAGGCAGCCAAGGAAGCTGGCCAGGCATATCCCGCTTTGCAGCCTGATTAACTGAGTGCGGGAAAGAGTGAAAGAAGTTGTCATGCAGCATTCCTGAAGGGAAAACATTAGCCTGCCACGATATTTATTCTTCAGTTACGCTCATTTTTCACCATACTGAAGAATCCAAATCGCCAATCTAAGAGTTGTTTTTCATGATTAATGCTGACCGGCTTAACAGCATCCGCGCTTTTGTACAGGCCGCTCAGGCGGGAGGGTTCAGCCAGGCAGCTTACCAACTGGGTCTATCCCGTTCGACGGTTGGGAAAGCCGTTGCCCGTCTGGAAGCTCGTCTGCAGGTAAAATTGTTTCAGCGCACCACCCGCTCTCTTTCGCTCACCCGTGAAGGTGAAGTGTTTTATCAGGACTGTCTGCAGATACTCGCCAGCCTCGATGCCGCAGAAAACCGTCTGATGGCACATGTCAGCGCCCCCTCAGGTCAGCTACGAATTGCAGCCCCTCCCCTGCTGGGTGAAAAATGGGTATTGCCGGTTATACTGCCGTTGACGCGACGCTGGCAGGGGCTTGGTCTGGACCTGAGGCTGTCCACACAGCGAGTAGACCTGGCCGCCGATGGTATCGATCTGGCCATCCGTATCGGCGCTCCGGGGCACCATGTCGATCTCACCGCTCATCTGCTAGGGCATCAGGCGCTACTGCTTTGTGCCTCCCCTGCTTTGCTATCTGAAGGCGATGTTCTTCATCGTCCTGATGATCTCACCGACTTTCCTCACCTCACGCTGCTGGAGCAGGGCCGCTCTCAACCTTGGTTGATTAAAAATGCGCAGGAAGAAATGATTTACTGGCAGCCGAATGGACGACTGCGCTTTAGCACGATGAGTGCCGTCTACGCGTCAACGCTGGAGGGTTATGGTATTGCGCAACTGCCACGCTGGCTGGTGAACCAGGACATTGAACGTGGAAGGCTGGTTGAAGTTTTACCGGGGACACGCTGCAGCAGTTTGCCCATTTATGCCGTGTGGCTGAGAACGTCTGTCATGCCTCGGCGGATACGTTGTGCTATCGATGCGCTCAAAGCGGCGTTTACTACCACTCCTTTATAAAGCCGATTCCCAGTCTGCGAGAATGGAAAACATAATATCATCGTTAAACGGCCGACTGGAGCAATGATACCGTTGGTTATCCCAGCAACCGCAGATAATCATGACTCCTATATCTATTTCCCGACCGATAGCTGTTGTCATTGGCGGTACAGGCGAAATCGGTCTGGCTATGGTTGAAAGACTTGCGGCCAGTCATCAGGTCTAGTCATTTGGCAGGACGGCTAATACTCAGGCAGGATTACAGGATTGCAGGATTGCAGGATTGCAGGATTGCAGGATTGCAGGATTGCAGGATTGCAGGATTGCAGGATTGCAGGATTGCAGGATTGCAGGATTGCAGGATTGCAGGATTGCAGGATTATTTTTGCTTAATGTTGTTGTGACTGCAACCCTCTAAGCATTTCAAGATGCTAGACTCTCCTGGTCGTTGCAACATTTGAAAGGATTTTCATACCGACGATTATGGGATTATGGGATTATGGGATTATGGGATTATGGGATTATGGGATTATGGGATTATTTTCTCAGATCCCTGCTACGGTTTCCAACTCATAATTACGGTGTCAAATCAGATCAATTCCTGAACGACGAAGTAAAAGCGCATATCCCCAAAATATCACCACGGTCATCACGCATGAAGCCAGTAGCGCAATCCAGAAACCCCATCGTTGAAACATAAGCGGAAAGCAGAGAAACATTGGGAGGGTAGGGACCACATACCAAAATGTGTACCACGCATGACTGGCAATTTTTTCCTGTGTTTGCCCCTCCAGCTTCATCCATACAAGCACCAGAACGGTCACCAGCGGTAGGGCAGCCAGCAGCGCGCCAAATCGATCGCTTCGCTTTGCCACCTCTGAAACAAGCACAACAACTCCGGCAGTTACCATATACTTCACAATCAACCAGACCATTGGACACCTCTTCTCAAAATGACTCGCATTTAATCGGGTTTCATCAGGCCACAAATCCGTTATAGCCCGCCAACGTTACCGCTAACATAGGCAGTAAATCCCCGCATCTGATACAGACTATATAAATTAGCGCTAAGAAACCTGAAGTACAAAGGCTGAGCATGTCGCCTTTGAAATTACGATTACCAATAATTCTGTGATTCTGTGATTCTGTGATTCTGTGATTGTTGCAGGGTATCTTATTGTTCCTGAAGAGGGATTACTATATCCTGTAATCATATAATCCCGTGATTTAAAAATCCCATAATCCTGGGATTACGTAATCCTGTGATTCACCAGAGATAAACTTTAGGGGGCGTCTGATGACAACCAAAATTATCTCCTTCCTGAACGGGAAGGGCGGGGTAGGGAAAACGACGACCTCCATCAATATCGCAACATGCCTGGCTCGCAAGGGCTTCAAGGTTGTGATGGTGGATACGGATCCTCAGGGTAGCATCAGCAATTGGTACGACGAAACCAAGTGCAAATTTGATTTGGCTGAAGCGGCATCCGAAAAAGAAGTTTATACCGTGCGTAAACAGCTGAAGGACTATGACTACGTGGTCATTGATGGCGCTGCGGCCATAACGGCGATATCTTCAGCAGCCGTTATGGTCAGCGATTTGGTGCTTATTCCGGTGACGCCTTCACCTCTCGATTTTGCTGCTTGTGGCGCGATTCTGGCGGTGGTCGAAGCGCGCGAAAACTTGCAGCCGGTGATTGCGCGATTCCTGATTACCAAAAAAGTTGCCTCTACGCGCATGCTTGAGGTCCTAAAAGAGTCAATCGAGGATACCGGTGTTCCGGCGCTTAAAACCGCGACGACTCAGCGACAGGTGTACATACGCACAATGCTGGATGGTGGAACCGTATTTGACACGACAGACGGCAGTGCAAAAGGGGAGATCGATGTGATGACAAACGAAATTCTGGAGCTGCTTGCATGAAAATGAAACTAGGACAACATCGGCAGTTAGCACCGGCGCTGGATGCAGTGAGTAAGCCACCTGCCGGGACTGTAAAAAAATTGCAGACTAATATCGACGAAGATCTGCACCGCAGGTTTAAGACGGCCTGTTTTATGCAGGGTCGTGAGATGAAGGATGTGCTGACAGAACTGATTGAGCACTGGCTTCCAGAGAATGAATCCCGCTAACAAGGATCCTCTTAGACTGGTCCCGCGGCATCTCTTTTTTTGAGGGATGTCCTTGCTTGAAGGATAGGTTTTTAGAGGATCTACTCAAAAAAAAGATCCTATAACGTTTGTTCTTTTCTTTATAGTTTAGATCTTTATAGTTTAAGGGGGTGTTTTTCTGAGATAAATCATATGATTACAGATGTTTATGTGGATGTTTTTCCTGTCTGAAGTGGAGTGATTTTCTGTTATATGTGGAGTTTTTTCCTGCTATACGTAGAGTTTTTTCCTGTTGATAACTTTCTGATCTGGCGAAATATTTTATGTGGAGTTATTTTCTGTGGATAACTTCTTCTCACCGTTGCCTCCTGATATTCATGCACGTTCCTGCCTTTCCTGATGAAAATCGAAGTTGTCACATCTTAAGAAATAGTCACGTTACATTGTCACATAAGTCAGTCTGAGTTAATCATTATCATAAAATTAAATCGTTATAACAATAAGTTACTACATTTCTGTATTTCTTATGTGGAGTGATTTTAGGTTGTACCTGTTTGACTAAGACATACGTGGAATTTTTTTATGTATGAGTCGCGTAACAGGAAAGGCTAAAGGTGGAAAAATTTTCTGTACTAAATTTTGATTGTGACCATGTCACTTTTCTGTTCCATATGTGGATGGATTTTATGTTTGGCATGCTGCCCAGTTCTCGAGTCGTACTCAAAGGTGGATAAATTTTCTGTTTGCCTGCGCAAAAGCGCCTGGCGGCACCCCTGTTGAATAGTTTTTCGCTAAAATGTGGAAAGATTTTCTAAGGAAATTTATTTTATCTTTTTGATAAACAATGAAATAGTGGTGTTTGTGAAATTACATATAGCCCCCTTCCCATGGACAGAGGGAGCCTCAGAGATAAGCCTGGCCAAAGGTGGAGTAATTTTCTGTAGTGTGTCCGAAGGTATGTGGAATGATTTTCTGATGGCCTGTTTCAGGCTGCCGGGCATATGTGGAAGAATTTCCGGTTAAGTTGCGCTGAGTTCTGGTATGAATATGTGGAGTGTTTTCCTGTTGCCATCTCGCACTTTCAGGATCGAACTACGACTAAATTGGATCCTGTGCTGCCTGAATGTGGAGGAATTTCATGCTAACACAAACTGCGTTACTTCTTAAATTATTGATTTTAAATAACTAATAATGATGTTATTTTACTTTACCTGAATATTTTTTGTGTGGAATACTCTGCTGTACATTCCACACAGGGATCCTGCTAAATGGAGCTAAACAAACTGACGGTCGTACAAGGTAACGATCTCCTTGAAGGGGCCTACAGTGTCACGCTGGATGAGATGCGGTTGCTGAACCTGGCACTTGCTCAAATCGACAGCAGGAAACCCCAGCCTGACGCGCTGTATCGCTTATTTCCCCATGATTATCAGCGTATTTATGGGTTAAATCCAACCAGTAGCCATCGGCAGCTGCGTGAAGCTGCCGAAAGCTTGATGAAAAAACCCGTTACCATCTATCAGCCCGATCGCAAAACCGGCAAAATGCGTACCGTCCAGCTTTCCTGGTTTTCCCGTCTTGAATACGTCAGCAGTGATGAGCAGAGTGCGGTGGTACTGCGCTTTGGTCAGGATGTTGCCCCCTATCTTTATGAACTAAAAGAGTCGTTTACCAAGCTTAATTTTATCAATATTGCCAAGCTTGATACGGCTTTCTCTGTGCGGCTTTACGGTTGGTTAATCAAAGCCAAAAACCTTTACGGACGTAAGAGCAGTAAGGCGATTGAAGTGACGCTGGCTCTGGACTGGATGCGTGAAAAAGCCGGGCTGCAGGGCAAATATGAAGATTATCGTGACTTCCGCCAGAAACTGCTGGAGCCTACGCTGGCGCGCATTAATGCTAATACGGATATCTCAGTTATTTGGGAACCTATTAAAAAAGGGCGCACCGTAGTGTCGATTAAGTTCTCATACGTGGACGAATCTTCTCATGAAGCCAGTAAGCCGCTGCGCCCTAAATTTCCCCGCAGGCCGCGGGCGACGGTGGGTTCAGACCTGGAAGGAGAGTGGGCACGCCGCTGTATACATATCATGGAGCAGTATCGGGAACGCCTGGCTACTTACGATCGGAACGAGAAAGTCCCGTTGACGGACGTCAGAAAACTGGCAGCCTGGTATAAGACAATCGGTGATAAAAGCAGCCATAAGCGTGTAATGACGGAAGTCAGCGAGCGTGCAAAAAAATAGGTGACTAATCATATTGATAAGCCGCTTATTAACATTTTTTAGTACGGGCTTACCTGAGTTACACACCAGATTATCCCCCGTTTCTGTGGATAAATATGGCAAGCTTGCTACATAGCGATTATCGCAGTCTCAACAGCATCTGAATCCGTTACGGGTTTGCATAAAATTCTTCCACATTAGGTTGCGAGTCGGCTCACAGGTGGAAGAATTTTATGTAAGAATTACCGCCTTACCAGCCCGAATCGATGGTTGCGGTATCCTGCAGAAATCACGGCGACGGTTCTTTATAGAAGGACGTCACCGTTAGCGAAGCGATGACTTTACTGTGGTCATAGTTATTAATGACTTCTGATACCGGCAGGCGCTGTGCTTTATGCCCAAGGCCGTAGGTATCAAAGTTCTTCGCCAACGCGTTAGCATCCAGCGGCGTACCGCCAGAGATCGTCACGCCGGGACAGAGTTTAAAGGTGTATTCGGTGTTATCGGCGTTGCGCGTCCAGCTTTCGGCAATTCATGGCTCCACCTGTAAGGTCGCGGGATTCTGCCACGTTAATGTGTCGGTAATCTGATTGAGGGTGCCGCCGTTGGGATAAGAATCCCCAGCGGGAGGGTAACGGTTGGTATGCGCCTGCTGTTCCAGATAGATCAGCGTGCCGCTCTGAATCTGCTGTTCCCCGGCAGCGTTAGCCATTCCACTAATTAATGCCATTGCCCCGGCAATCGCCGTCAGGCGCCAAGTCACGTGCAGGATGAATGCCTTTATTGTCAGTTGAGTCGTCGCTGACGATAAATATGAAGCCTGACAAGGGGTAGGGTGAATCAGGAAATTCATCTAGCTGCATAATGATTAAGTAATTTTTTTAACGTGCGTTGAGTCAGCCGAAATCTCTTCTCCCTGCTGATTCAGCACGCGCAATGCCGCCAGCGGCTGCCCGGTGGCACTTTCCAGCAGCTGCGAATGGGCTTCACCTGGGGAAAATAACTCACTCTCACCAAATTGACGCAGGGCGACAATGAGCGGAAAAAGCGCATAACCACGCTCGGTCAGCACATATTCCTGCCAGGCGGATCCGTCGGAGGCGGGTTGGATCGTTAACAGTCCGCCGTCAACCAGGCGGCGTAAGCGGTCAGACAAAATATTGCGCGCCATACCCAGTCCGCGCTGAAACTCGCTAAAACGACGGCTGCCGTCAAACGCATCGCGCAGGATCAGCAGCAGCCAGCGATCGCCGATCAGATCGACGCTGCGCGCAACCGGGCACGGGGCCTGGCTTAAAGAGAGACGGTCCGCCATGTTTTCTTCCTTCGCTGAATTTGGTTGCATTTTAAAACCACTTCCGTCAGGCTGCAAATGGTTTTAATTCGAAACCAAATGGAGCGCAGTATGGTCAGTACGCCAGAGAACCCCCCTTTGTTGCCCGAATTGTCGTCGTGGCAACTGGCTCTGTTTGCCTGCAGCAGCGGCTTAAGTGTGGCCAACGTCTACTATGCCCAGCCACTGCTGGATGCGCTGGCGCTAACGTTCGCTATAACGCCAGCCAGTGCTGGCAGCATGATTTTTGCCACGCAGGTGGGCTGTATCGCCGCGTTGCTGGTGCTGGTCCCTTTAGGCGATGCAGGCGATCGCCGTAACCTGATGCGCTGGCAGCTTTTGGGGCTGATCGCGGCACTGTTATTAACGGCAGTCGCCAGTTCACCGCTGATGCTGCTTCTGGCGATGATGCTGACGGGCCTGCTGGGTACCGCAATGACGCAGGGGATGATTGCTTATGCCGCTTCAGCGGCCAGCGAGAGCAACCGTGGGCGGGTCGTCGGGATAGTTTCTGGTGGCGTAATGGTAGGGTTATTGCTGGCCCGCACATTTGCCGGGCTGGTCGCCGATGTGAGCAGCTGGCGTGGCGTATACCTCGTTTCGGCGCTGATGATGACGCTGCTGGCGGCGTTCATCTGGCGTAACCTGCCACAATTACCGCGCAGTGATTCAGGCAACGGTTGGCAGATGATGCAATCGCTGTGGCAAACGCTGTTGTGCAACCCCGTACTGCAGCTGCGCGGCATGCTGGCGCTGTTGATGTTCGCCAGCTTCAATATTTTCTGGAATGCACTGGTGCTGCTGTTACGCGATCCTCCGTGGCAGCTGAGTCATGGTCAGATAGGAGCGCTAGGACTGGCTGGCGTCATCGGTGTGCTGACTGCCAGCCGCGCCGGACGCTGGGCCGATCGCGGGCTGGCTCAGCGAACCAGCGGTGTTGCCCTGAGCCTGCTGCTGCTCAGCTGGTTGCCGCTGTGGTTAGGTGCGGGTTCTTTATGGTGGTTAATCAGCGGGATTCTCCTGCTTGATGCCGCCGGACAGGCGCTGCACGTCACCAGCCAGCAGCTGATTTTCGCCAGCCAGCCTGATGCCGGTGGGCGCCTGATTGCTGGTTATATGCTGTTTTATTCGGTAGGCAGCGGACTGGGTGCGCTGCTTTCCACTCAAGCCTATGTTCTCGGTGGGTGGTCGGCGGTGTGCCTATGTGGCGCGGCGGTTAGCCTACTGGCGCTGGTTATCTGGAGCTATTACGTGATGAAAAGGGGTCAACAATGAATGATCTGGAACTGCTGGCTGCAGCGGATGTGCGCGCCATGAATTATACGGCTTCTCTCCCGACGCGGCGGGTATTCCCCGACAGTGGTGCACTGGCCGGGTTGACGCGTTTTGATGAACCGCTGCCGCCGCAGGGGCTGCCGCCAGAGCAGACGCTGGCGCTGCTGGACGATGTTGGCTCCCCTGCCACGACTGCGTCTAACGGGCCCGATTACTTTGGTTTTGTCATCGGAGCTTCTCTGCCAGTGGCGACGGCAGCTGAGCGCCTGATGATTGCCTGGGATCAGTGTGCATCCAGCTGGGATAATTCGCCGGTGTCAGCCACTCTGGAGCTCCTTGCCGGAAAATGGCTGCTGGAGATACTCGATCTGCCCAGAGAAAGCGCGGTGGGATTCGGTACCAGCGCGACAGCGTGCACGCTCAGCTGCCTGGCGACAGCGCGGCGCGAACTGCTACAGCGTCACGGCTGGGACTTTGATCGGGATGGATTAGCTGGCGCACCAGAAATACGCGTCGTAATCTCTGAACTGACGCATATCACGGTAAAAAAAGCGTTGCGCATACTCGGGTTCGGCCTGCGCCATTTGATCGTCGCGCCGGTGAATGGCCGAGGGCAGATTGACCTATTACACCTGCCGGAGCTGGATGATCGCACCATTATCTGTCTGCAGGCTGGCGAGGTGAATAGTGGGGAATTTGATGACTTCGCTGCGCTGATGCCGCTGGCCAGAGCGGCAGGGGCCTGGGTACATATTGATGGCGCATTTGGTCTCTGGGCGCGGGCGTCAAAATTTAAAGCCTTCACGCAGGGAATTGAACAGGCAGATAGCTGGACCACGGATGGTCATAAGTGGCTCAATACCCCTTATGACTGCGCTATGGCGATATGCCGTCATTCCGCCGCGCTTTCGAGCGCAATGAATGCCGATGCGGGCTATTCTGCCGCCTCCCAGGATGCGCAAAAAAATCTGACGCTGGAGTTTTCCCGCCGTCCACGCGGTATTCCTGTGTGGGCTTCGTTGCGCACATTAGGGCGAGATGGCGTCGCGGCGATGATAGAGCGACATTGTTTGCTGGCGCAGCAGATAGGCGAGGGGTTAAGTGAGGCCGGGTTTGAAGTCATTAACCGGGTCGTCATCAATCAGGTTCTGTTTCGGGCATCCAGCGAGGCGCTTACGCTGAGAGTACGCGAAGCATTACAGACGTCGGGTGAGGCGTGGTTTGCCGGGACATTCTGGCAGGGTAAAGCGGCGCTGAGAGTCAGCGTGAGTTCGTGGCGCACGGAGGAAATCCATGTACAGAAATTTATCGTACTGATGGCAAGAATTTATCGGGAAATATTAGCAGAAGGGTAATTGCATCCGGCCGCACGGTGAGATGCGGCCGGTCAGCATTTACTTGATCAGGAAATCTTCAAGTTTCTTGCCAGCATCCAGTGCCTGCTTAATAACGGCCGGGGTACGGCCCTGGCCAGTCCATGATTTTGCTTCGCCGTTCTCATCAGTATATTGATACTTAGCAGGACGTGGAGCACGCTTGGCACGTGTTTTGCCAGCGGTATTATCAGCTGCAGTCAGTTCGCTTAAATCGATACCATCTTCCAGCAACATCTGGCGATATTTAGCCAGTTTTTCTTCTTTTTCTTTAATCTCAGAAGCGATGGCCGCATCTGCTTCACGACGTTCGTTCACTACCGCTTCGAGTTTTTCCAGCATCTCTTCCAGTTCAGATAAAGACACTTCACGAGCCTGGGCACGAAGGGTGCGAATGTTATTTAATACTTTCAGCGTTTCGCTCATAACGGAATCCATAACCTGTGAGTTGGTTTAAATTTGTTCACTATTGTAACGGAGACCAGTGTACAGACAATTCGAGGACGAAAAAACATTAAATTAAAAAAATGTTTCTTTAAATGTTACCTGGATACCGTTTCTCTTAAGCGGAAAACAAGGGGGGGCATAGGTATATTTACAACTTATGGGATAAATCTTAACAATCTTTAAGGTTAAAAGAGCCATCTGAAAAGTTCTTAGCATATTAATCACTTCTTTTATGACTATGCCATTTTAAGATTAGCCCCGTGAAGTCAGGCATTTTGAAGCTAACTCCTTTAAATCCTTACGCCATGCATTGGAGGGATAAGCGGATCAGGTGACGCTGTCACCTGCATGGATTCAACCCTGCGGATACTGTTCGAACTTTTATTCTCAGACAGGTCGCGTTGATTAGTGAAACTTTAAAGAATGGCAATGAGAAACGTAGCCTGATTGCTGTACAGTCGTTTTTTGAGGTGTAGTGCCGCCCGTTTCACCGGTTATTATCACTGAATGTCGGCCTGAAAAATTGGAGGTGGTGATGCGGTTCACAGGATTCTTAGGGGCTAACCATCCAAAGGGGCAGAGGGATGTTTATCAGCTGAATGTTTTTGACGCGTTAACCCCATTCCTGCAGAAGCACCCTTATATCCTAAGTAGCAACCCGGCGGCGTCTCGCATTTATCCATACAGGGTGAAACCAAGTCTCGTTTTCGGATGCCATCATTCCACCGCCGGTTTTATACTTGCAAGAGGTCTCACCTTAAACATGATAGCCGGCGGCGGTTTACTGCTGGTTACGACAGGTGGACGATAAGCCTGTTTATGCTTTTTATGCTGTTAGTCTCTTCAGTACAGGTGAAAAACGGAGAGGGATTGATACCTCCTGTGATTTCGTCCGTATTAAATTATGTCATTGAGATATGGCAGTCAGACTAGACATATTGGTCCGCGATAGCGGGACACAGGTTAAGTCTGGAGTCCTTTCCGCTGTCAGGTTAAGGTATTTGCGGCTTACCCAATTTAGTAACCCGAGTTGACAGGATTCTATAATCCTGTGATTACATAATCCTGAGATTACGAGATTACGAGATTACGAGATTACGAGATTACGAGATTACGAGATTACGAGATGGCAGGATGCTGCCGCTTTTTATGGAACCCCAACATGTCAACGACCAGGCAATACCGCAATGAGAAGTTCAGCTGCTCCCAGTTCACGGGCAGTATCGTTGAGCACTGCCAGTTTATTAATTGCGACTTTTCCTCGACAGACTTGACTGATACCCGCTTTCTCCACTGCCAATTCTACGATCGTGAAAGCGAGATCGGCTGTAACTTCAGCCGGGCAATCCTGAAAGATGCCAGCTTCAAGCTGTGCGACTTAACCATGAATAATTTCGGCTATGCCGAAGCGCTGGGCATTGAGATCGCCGAATGCCGCGTGCAGGGTGCGGATTTCCGTGGCGCCAGCTTTATGAATATGATCACGGCAAAAACCTGGTTTTGCAGCGCCTATATCACCAAAAGCAATCTGAGCTACGCCAACTTTTCTAAGGTGGTGTTGGAAAAGTGCGAACTGTGGGAAAACCGCTGGGTCGGCACTAACGTGCTGGGCGCCTCTTTTAGCGGGTCCGACCTCTCCGGCGGCGAATTCAGCTCGTTTGACTGGCGATCGGCGAATTTCACCCACTGTGATTTAACCCAATCTGTGATTAGCGAGCTGGATATCCGTACAACGGATCTTGAAGGCGTCAAGCTGAACAGCACGCAGCTTGCTATTCTGGCGGAACGCCTGGGAATTATGCTGGTCGACTAAGACTGACGGGTGCGACGCCTTAGCGGGTTGGGCAGCCAGCGGCATTTTTATGATAAATTACGCTACTTTTTCGGCATGCAATGAGGCGAGATGAATATTCCGGTAACCCATACCACCCGTGAAATGAAGAAGAATAATATTGCGCTGGTGACCACGACTCTCAAGGCGTTGGGTACTGCGACCAAGGGCGATCTTGCGCTGCAGACCGGCCTGAGCAGTGCTACCTGCGGTGCAATACTTAATGAGCTGAGTCTGACGGGTGAGCTGCTGGCGCTGGAGCTGGAAGCCTCGCGCGGCGGGCGACCTGCTCAGCGTTACGCC
The DNA here is from genome assembly GCF_024169515.1 of Erwinia aphidicola. Taxonomy (NCBI): domain Bacteria; kingdom Pseudomonadati; phylum Pseudomonadota; class Gammaproteobacteria; order Enterobacterales; family Erwiniaceae; genus Erwinia; species Erwinia aphidicola. The sequence goes on from NZ_JAMKCQ010000003.1 coordinate 82,937, forward strand.
TGCAATCCTGAATTTTTCTCGTTGCTCAGCCTGTATGCCGCAGGCAGCGATGAGGATGCGCAGCTGGTCTGGTCCCTCAGCTCTGCCGTAGGCGACACGCTCGCAGGCGGTGAGATGCCGTTTCATCCCCTCACGCCTGAAACCTTCCATCAGCTGATTGATACATTGCTGCGGCGCTGGCCCAACATCGCGGCTATCGGTATCGGTTTGCCGGGCGTGGTTGTTGATGGGGTGGTCACCTCGTGTGATATTTCACTCTTTAGCGGTCTGGCGATAGTGAAAGACGTGGCGATGCGCACGGGCCGCTTTGTCGAAGCGGGCAACGATATCAATTTTACCGTCTGGGGTTTTTATCGCAGCGACTGTGCGGGTGTCAGTGCCCCGGTTGCTTATATCTATAAGCCGGATGTTCCCTGTACCGGCTGTGGAATGGTGATCAACGGGCAGGTGTTGCACGGTGCCAATGATTTCGCCGGGGAAGTGTCCCGACTGCCGTTTCAAACCGATGCCGGGTTACCGCTTATTGATGAGATGGCGAAAATTGTCATTTCGCTGGCCGCGCTGATTAACCCGGTCAAGGTGGCACTCGGCGGTACACGTCTAAAAGCTTCTCATTTGCCTGAAATACGCGAGCGCTGTCTGGCCAATATTCCTGCACAGCACCTGCCAAAATTGGTTTATCGTGAAGAAATTCGCCAAGATTATCTGCAGGGTATCAGTGAACTGACGCTGAAAAACTTCCTGCACTACCGTCTGTTTACCTCGCCCACGACCTGATTATTATCCGGCGAACGTATTGACTTCGTCGACTCTGCCAATATACTGCCTACTTATTAAAAGTCTTTTAATAAGTAACTTTCAATGAGGAGCGCTGCCTTTGTCACTTCAAGATACCGTAACTTTTGACGCCAGTCCGGCCAGGCGCTTTGGCACGCGGGCGATATTTTTTGTCACCGGTATGGCGATGGGATTATGGGCCGCGCTGGTGCCATACGCCCAGCAGCGCACGCACGCGGACCCCGGCGATCTTGGATTGCTTCTGCTGTGCCTTGGGGCCGGGTCGCTTATCGCTATGCTGGGTTCCGGGCGCGTTATTGGTGCGCTGGGTTGCCGTAAGGTGATTAGTGGATCGGTAGTATTGTATTGCCTGATGCTGCCTCTGCTGGCAACGCTCGGCGACATTCGCCTGCTGGCGCTGAGCCTGTTTATCTTTGGCATGGGCATCGGACTGGCTGACGTTGCCGTCAACGTTCAGGGGACGTTGGTGGAACAGGCGGCGGGCAAGCCTTTAATGTCCGGTTTTCACTGTTTATGGAGTGTCGGAGGGATAGCTGGCGCCGGTGGCGGTGCGCTGATGCTCGATGCAGGAATGTCGCCGCTGTTCAGTAGCTGGGGCGCGATAATGCTGATCGCACTGGTCTTCACGTTTGCCTTTCGCGGATTGCTGACCTCATCGGGTAATGAACAGCAGCCGCAGGAAGGTGGAGCGGGGCGGCCCAACCTGCGCTTGATGCTAATGGCCGTCATGGCAATGATCTGCTTTATGGCTGAGGGCGCTATTCTTGACTGGGGTGGAATTTTTATTACTCAGGATCGGGGTATGGCACTGCAGCATGCCGGATGGGGATTCGCCGCCTTTGCCATTGCTATGTCCCTGATGCGCATGCTGGGTGACGCCGTGGTGAGCGTGCTGGGGCGCAAGAGAATATTAATTATCGGTGGCGGCCTGGGGATTGCAGGGTATCTGATCGCCGTACTGCTGCCGGGCTGGCCGATGACGCTGTTAGGCTTTGCACTCGTGGGGGTTGGCGCGGCAAACATTGTCCCGGTATTGATAACTCTGGCCGGGCAGGAGAAAAGCATGCCGGTCAACCGCTCGGTGGCGATGGTGGCGACGCTGGGCTATTTCGGCGTGCTTGGCGGCCCGGCACTGATCGGCTGGATTGCGCATCTTGCCGATCTTTATGTGGCATTTATGGTGGTTGCCGCGGCTTTTCTGCTTATCGTAATCGGCGCTTTTCGCCTGAAATATTAGGCGGTGGCAGTGATATGGGGGCACACGCCCCCATCAACTTGGTGGTCCGTTGATTTGCTGAGCGCTTCCCTAAGAGCAATCTACTGGCTCAGCATGTCGATTTTTGCCGCACCAGGCTCAGGCATCGCTGTTTGTGTCATCGCCCTGATAGCTGACTGGCTGTTTATGCCGTCAGCGAGTTTTCAATAAAGTCGTGTACATACTCTTTGATTTTGGCTTGCTGGTAGCGCCGCTGATCGAGCACGCGCGTCAGATAGACCAGTTCAACGCCCAGTGGATTGATGGCGCGGTGGAAAGGCTGATAGCCACGGCGTAGATAGAGTTGAGTCAGCCACGGGTGCTTAATCGCCGTTGCCAGATAGACGGCGGGCGATTTCAGAGTGTCGCGCAGTAAGCTCTCTTCGACATAGCGAATAATCCGGCTGCCGTAACCCTGCCCTTTGTAATCAGGTTCGACGGCGAACCAGTGCAGAAAAGGCCACGGTGCCAGCTGCGTATTATCCTGCGTCCAGGGAAAGCGCACGGTCAGCGTGGCGACTCGCTGGCCATCGCGCTCCAACACAAAGGTTGATTCACTGGCGATCACGGCAGCCACGTCGGCGACCGTGCTGCGGGATACGGTGAAGTTGATCCCCTGCGCAACCAGCGGAGTATAAGCACGCTGTAACAGCCCGTGCAGCCACTCTGCCTCTTCCGGCTTAGCTAAACGAATACGCTCGGTCATGATCGTCCCCCCTGAATACGTTAAGGTGGGACAATTATTAACAGCATGCGCGATCGCTTGGAAAGATGAAGATCTGATAACCATACGCGGTGAGCATCTTTATCCCTCGCGCTGCTGCCGATCAGCGGGCGAGCTGCGTGGTGTAATTTGCCGCGACCCATCGGTAACCACTGCCGTCGCTTTTAACATGGCCAAAGCCCGGGAACGCGATATGCGCCGCCGCCACCCAGTAACCCTCCTGTGCCGCCTGTTTTAACACCCGCTCACGGGTTTTTATCGCCTGCTGCTGATCAACGTCGAAGTGGATTGCTACATGTGGGTCCGGCATCTGCACCGCTTTGGCGTGAATGATATCGCCCCATAACACCAGCGTCTGTCCTTCACTCTCCACCCGATACATCACGCTGCCCGGCGTATGGCCAGCCGTTGAGGTGGCCTTAATCCCGGCAAATACCGTTGCCGGTGCGGTAAAGGGCTTCAGTCGTCCTGCCTTGATAACCGGGCGAATGGTCTGCTCAGATTCAGCGAAGGTGTGCTTCTGGCTGGCTTCTACCTTCTCGGCATTCGCCGGGTTGAGCCAGAAATCGACATCTTTCTGCTCGACGAACACCTGAGCGTTGGGGAAGGCGGGTTTGCCCTGGCGGGAGATACCGCCGGAGTGGTCGGCATGAATATGCGTCAACAGCACCGCATCGATGGTTTCCGCCGGATAGCCCGCGGCAGCCAGATTATCCAGCAGGTGCCCGCCGTTGTGGCCAAACAGATCGCCCGCACCGGCATCAACCAGCACCCGCTGCTGGCCGTTATCAATCACAAAGGCATTGATTGAGGTTTCAGCCTGCGGCGTCATGGCATCGTTCGCCAGCTGTTGGCGCAGCTTATCGGTGGAAATGTGGGTCAGCAGCTTATCCAGCGGGATCGTCACCGTGCCGTCGGAGACGGCAGTGATGCGCAGCTTGCCCAGCATCATGCGGTAATAGCCCGGTGCTTGCGCATCCAGTGGGGTTAACGGTGCAGCAGCTGCCAGCGAGTTTGCGGAGATGGCCAGGGTGGTCAGCAGAGTTAACAAAAGTTTCATTAAATCCTCGATAAGTTCTGTTATTTCAGTGAAGGCAACAGTATCCTGCGGCTATAAACATCATTCAAATTGATTAAAATAATGAGCACTATCAGGGAAAATGATTTAAATCGGGTCGACCTGAACCTCTTGACCGTGCTGCTGGTACTGCATCGCGAGGGAAGTGTTTCACGCGCCGCCAGCAAGTTACACCTCGGCCAGCCCGCGGTCAGCGGAGCGCTGGCAAGGTTGCGCGAGATGTTTGACGACCCGCTGTTTGTGCGCACGGCAAGGGGAATGGCGCCGACGCCGCGCGCGCAAGCGCTGGTGACTGCGTTACTGCCGATGATGGAGCAGATGCAGCAGGTGATATTTCAGGTGCCGGGCTTTTCTCCCGCTGAAGATCGGCATACCTTTCGTCTGGGGATGAGTGACTGGGTAGAGCGTTGGTTGATGCCGGGGATGATGGCGGATATCGCCCAAACGGCACCCGGTATCCGCCTGCAGGTCACGGCAACCGATCCGTTCCAGGATGGCGAACAGGTGCAGCAGGATAAGGTCGATGTGGCGATCTCGGTCGCTGAACGGGCCCCCGCTGGCGTGGTACACGAAAGGGTGACGCAGATGGGATTTTGCACGCTGTGGAATCCGCTCCAGTTAGCACTCACTTCGCCGATAAGCCTTGATCAATATAGTGCTAATGACCATCTTCTCGTCTCCTATCGTGGCGCCAGCAGTAGCCCGGTAGACCAGCTTTTGGCGGACTGCGGGCGCAAAAGAAGAGTGCGCTACGTCACGCCGAACTTCTCGTCTTTACCGCTGTTGCTGAAGCAGATGCCGGCACTGGCTACGGTACCGCAGGGGCTGGCAGCCGGATGGGTAGCGGATTACGGGCTGCTATGTGCTGACGTCCCCCTCAAGGTTCCGGCCTTCACACTCTCTTTGCTGTGGAACAAACGGCGCGACAACGATGAGGCGCTGCGCTGGCTGCTGAAGAAACTGCGCGCTTGCATGCTGGGCTGAGGTTAGCCCCACTGCAGCATGCCCAGTTTGTCCTGCAGCTCCGTTAAGTCCTGGCAGCCGAGTTTGAGCATAATGCTGTCACTGCCCGGCACTACGGCGCGTTGGCTGTTCTTCTCACAAGCCAGGTTTTCCAGCAGCCGGAACTCTTCCGGCGTTAAGGTTCTGCCATCAGCGGAGAGATATTCCCAGATCATCGCCTGCGAAGAGCTGTTGAATTTATTACCGCTGTCGCTGGCGAAGATGCAGGATGCCAGCTGTGTGAAGCTGTCACTTTTCAGCACCAGATTGCAGTGGGGAACGTGACGTACCACAAAACGCATCAGTACCGGGTCGGTAAAATGGGTGAAGAGGATCAGGCGCACATCCGGCCAGCGGCAGGTCAGATGCGTCAGATAGTCAATGCAGCTGAAAAGCGTGTCATCCACGGTCGCCAGCTCGGCAATCACTACGTGGACAGGTTGACCTTGCAGCGTGCTTTCCAGTTCTGCCAAATTAGAACAGGAAAAGGTGCGGATATCCCGGGTACTAAAGTAATCCGTGACACCTTTGCAGCTGAAGGTATCGCTGTCGAGAATGGCAATATTAAACATGGCAATGGCTCCCTGACTGCTCTCTCCTTATTAAAGCCCGAAGCCATGCGGGGAAACATCATCCCTTACTGATATTGTTGTAAGAAGTCTCTTACGTTATCTCATGGCCTGCTGCAAAACGTGAAAAACACGCTCATCGCTGAGGTGTGCCACGTTAAAACGCAGAAAATCTCCAGCCGTTTGAGAAATGCTGAACACATTGCCGGGTGCCAGCACGACGCCCTGCAGGCGACAGCGCCGGGCGCGAAGCGGTGACAGAATGAAAAAACCAGGCCGAAGCCTGGTTTTGATGGGTGCCTGAGGGAGTTATGCCTCCGGGAACGGCATGGTGTTGCCCGGCGCTTCACGGTGAATGTGCAGGAAGGTCATATGACGCTCGTACTGGTCGAGAATGTCATTGATGATCTGCTCACGGGTGTAGTCCATCAGGTCATTGCCCTGGGTGCCCTCCAGCAGGAAGGTTTCGAGGCGGAAGTAATCGGACTTGCCGCTGCGGGCGCGATAAGTAAACGCCGGAACCGAGTAACGCTGCGGCCAGATCTGATACAGGAAGCTCTGCTCCTCACCCAGATTCACCAGCAGCTCCAGGTGATTCAGGCGTTCATCTTCCAGCGGCGGCATCTCGGTGACCTGCACTTTCGCGCCCCGGCGTTCCAGCTCGCGCCCCACTTCTTCCATCGCCGGGCGACAGACTTCGTCCAGCATCTTGCGGGTATGCGTGGTGCCCGGATAGTTCATCACGCGTGAAATACGCTGCTTCCAGTTCAGACGATCATCGCGCGAGACCGGCACCGGCGGCGTATTTACCGTGGCGCTGGCGCGGCGGTGATCCTCCACGCGCAGGGATTTATATAGCCCGGCCATCACAAAGAAGATCACAAAGCTGAACGGCAGGCCCATGATAACCGTGGTTTTTTGCAGCGCGGTCACGCCATTAACCATCAGCATACCCAGCGTAAGTACCCCGATCGCCAGCGACCAGAAGATGCGCAGCCAGTTTGGCGCATCATTATTGATGTCTGCCAGGCGAGAGGTGAAGTTACCCAGCACCAGCGAGCCGGAGTCCGCTGAGGTGACGTAGAACAGCAGGCCGGTGATGGTGGCGACAGAGGCGCTGAAGGTAAAGGCCGGGTACTGCGCCAGCAGGCTGTAGAAGCCGCGCTCCGGGTGCGCCATCGTTTCCTGGGCGAACGCCAGATTGCCGTGAATGATCTCATACAGTGCGCTGTTGCCAAAAATTGACAGCCACAGCAGGGTGAAGATAAACGGAATGGTCAGCGTCCCCAGCACGAACTGGCGAATGGTACGGCCGCGGGAAATACGCGCAAGGAACAGGCCGACGAACGGTGACCAGGCAACCCACCACGCCCAGAAGAACAGCGTCCAGTTATTCATCCACTCGGTCGGGCGATCGAAGGCAAAGCTGTTCAGCGTCATGCCCATAAAACGGTTGATGTAGTCACCAACGTTCAGCACCAGCGCATTCAGCAGGAAGCTGGTATCGCCAACAAACAGCACAAACAGGATCAGGCCAAAG